>NZ_JARFPL010000016.1:0-53706 GCF_029167205.1 Candidatus Methanocrinis alkalitolerans | reverse complement strand
GATGCTTGGCAGCGAGTAAGGAATGATATCAAAGCGACCGTTCGATGGAAATTCAATAAAAGCGACGCTAGAGAAAAACTCAAAAGGCATTACCTTAAGTTGCAAAATTAATGTTAAGGAGCACTAGAAGTAATCAGGCGCGAGAAGGGCGAAGTAGTGGGGAAGACCTTCCTCAATGTCGCCAGAAATAAAACCGCTTGAGATAAAAACGCCCTCTCTGGCCCTCCGGACGGGCGGACGCCCCTTGGGGCCCCGCCCTCCCGATGGCTTAGCATCCCTCCTTTAAGAGATGATCTTCAATCTTTCTTAAGCCACGGCATCATCGACCGAAGCTCCCCGCCCACCTCTTCGATGAGGTGCTCGGACTCCATCCTCTCCAGGGCCCTCTTGACGGGAAGACCCGCCTGGCTCTCCAGGATCCACTCCCGGGCGAACTGGCCGGTCCGGATCTCCGTCAGGATCTCCCACATCGCCTCCCTCGACTGATCGTTGATGATCCTGTCGCCCCGGGTGAGGCCGCCGTACTCGGCGGTGTTGGAGACGTTCTCCCACATCCTCAAAAGGCCCCCCTCGTGGATCAGGTCGACGATCAGCTTCAGCTCGTGGCAGGTCTCGAAGTAGGCGACCTCCGGCTGGTATCCGGCCCTGACCAGCGTCTCGAAGGAGGCCTTGATCAGCTCCGTCACCCCGCCGCACAGGTTCACCTGCTCGCCGAAGAGGTCGGTCTCCGTCTCCTCCTCGAAGGTCGTCTCCAGAACCCCGGCGCGGGTCCCGCCGATCCCCCGGGCGTAGGCCATCGCCTTCTCGAAGGCGGCGCCGGTGAAGTCCTGCTGGATGGCGACGAGGCAGGGGGTCCCTATCCCCTCGAGATAGGTCCTCCGGACGAGATCCCCGGGCCCCTTAGGCGCCACCATGTAGACGTCGACGTTCTCGGGGGGTATGATCTGAGAGAAGTGGATGTTGAAGCCGTGGGAGAACCCCAGGGCGTTGCCCTCTTCGAGGTAAGGCTCGATATCTTTTCGGTATATTATGGGGTGGAGCTCGTCGGGGAGGAGGATGTGGATCAGGTCTGCCTCCTTCGCCGCCTCGGGGGTCGTAGCCACCCTCACTCCGTCCGCCTCCGCCCTCTTCCAGGCCTTGGAGCCGGGAACGTCTGCCGCCACCACGTCCAGCCCTGAGTCCCGGAGGTTCTGGGCCTGGGCGTGCCCCTGGCTTCCGTATCCGATGATGGCGATCGTCTTTCCCTTCAGAACGCCGAGGTCGGCGTCTTTGTCATGGTATATCTTGGCCATTTCCTTTAGTCCTCCCTATTTTGAGAAGTTCTGATCTATGAGTCCATCACGCATTTAATATAAACTTGATCTGGTGAGGCCCGACCCCCCCCCCGAGATCGCATCGCAGGCCCCTTCGACGGGGTATCCCGCCGGCTTGGAGGCGGGCCGTCGGGGAGGGAGGCTTGATGGAGATCGTCAGGTGTTTCGGGCAAAAATAGATCAGGGGACCATCGCCTTGGTGCCCCTGACCATGGAAACCTTCCCCGTCCTCGCCATCTCCTTGATCCCGAACTGGCGGAGGAGCCGGACCATCGCCTCCACCTTGTCGTTGCTTCCTGTCACCTCCACGATGAGAGACCGGGGGGATACGTCGATGATCTTAGCCCGAAAGACGCTGACGATCTGCATGATCTCGCTTCGGTCCTCCTTGCGGGCCGCCACCTTGATTATCGCAAGCTCCCGCTCCACTGACTCGGAAGAGAGGAGCTCGCTCACCCTGATGACGTTGACGAGCTTGTTCAGCTGCTTTGTCACCTGCTCTAATACGACCTCGTCACCGTCGACGGTGATCGTCATCCTGGCGTAGTCGGGGTTGTCCGTCGACCCCACGGTGAGGCTGTCGATGTTGAAACCCCGCCTGCTGAAGAGCCCGGCTATCCTCACCAGGACTCCAGGCCTGTTCTCGACGATGAGGGCTATAGTATGCAAAGATCTCACCCCTCCAGCTCCAGGATCTCGCTCGCGGAAGGTCCGGCGTACGATCTTGGGGTCTGGGCCGCCGGGTCAGCCGACTCCAGCTCCAGGATCTCGCTCAAGGAGGCCCCCGCCGGGACCATCGGCGATACCTTCTCGTCCGGGGATATTACCACATCGACGACGGTCATCACCTCAGACTCGATCGCCTCCAGAAGGACGCCCTCCAGCTCCGAGGGCTTGGTAGCCCGAAGGCCCAGGGCACCGTACGCCTCGGCGACCTTCACGAAGTCTGGGACCCGGTATAAAGTGGTATTCGAGAACCTCTTCTCGTAGAAGAGGTCCTGCCACTGCCGGACCATCCCCAGGACGCCGTTGTTCAAGATGATCACCTTGACGGCTACATCGTTGACGACGGCCGTCGCCAGCTCCTGGATGTTCATCTGGAAGGACCCATCCCCGGCTATGTCGAAGACCTCCTTCTCCGGACAGCCGAGCTTGGCTCCGATGGCGGCGGGAAAACCGTACCCCATCGTCCCGAGCCCCCCCGAGGATATGAAATGCCTAGGGTCCTTGTGGGTGAAGAACTGGGCTGCCCACATCTGGTTCTGCCCCACCTCCGTCACGATGACGGCGTCGGGGCAGAGCCTGCATATCGTCTCCAGGACGCACTGGGGCTTGATCGTCTCGCCCTCGGTCGAATAGCATAGGGGATAGTTCCCCTTCCAGTCGGCGACCTTCTCGTACCAGGTTCCCCAGGGCTTCTCGCCGACGGCCTTCGCCAGCTCCGCCAGGGCGGATTTCGCGTCTCCTACGACCGGTATATCCACCCGGACGTTCTTTCCGATCTCGGCGGGGTCGACGTCTACGTGGATTATCTTGGCCTGAGGCGCGAAGCTTGCCACCTTTCCCGTCACCCTGTCGTCGAATCTCGCCCCCACCGCCAGGATCAGGTCCGCCTCCTGGATGGCGTAGTTCGCGTACTTCGTCCCGTGCATCCCCAGCATCCCCAGGGATAGAGGATGGTCTTCGGGGAAGCAGCCGATCCCCATCAGAGTCGTCGTCACAGGGGCCTTGATCCTCTCCGCAAGCTGGAGGAGCTCCCGATGGCCGTCGGAGTACTTGACGCCGCCGCCGACGTAGATGACCGGCCGTTCCGCCTCCATCAGGGCCGCTGCCGCCCTCTTGATCTGGAGGCTGTGGACCTTGAGGTTGGGGTTGTAGCCGGGAAGGTGGATCTCGGGATAATCGAACTCCAGCTCGTCGACGGTGACGTCCCTGGGAAGATCGATGAGAACGGGGCCGGGCCTTCCGGTCCTCGCTATGTAGAACGCCTCTCTGAAGATCCGGGGGATATCCTTCGCATCCTTGACGAGGTAGCTGTGCTTGGTCACCGGGATCGTTATCCCTGTGATGTCCGCCTCCTGGAAGGCGTCCTTTCCTATGAGGCTGGTGGGAACCTGGCCGGTCATCGCCACCATCGGCACCGAGTCCATGTAGGCGGTGGCGATCCCCGTCACCAGGTTGGTGGCGCCGGGACCCGAGGTCGCTAGGCATACGCCTACGCGCCCCGTCGCCCTGGCGTATCCGTCTGCGGCATGAGCTGCCGCCTGTTCGTGCCTCACAAGGATGTGCCTGATATCCGATTCGTAAATGGCGTCGTATAGAGGCAACAGCACCCCGCCCGGAAGCCCGAAGATCGTCTCGACCCCTTCGAGCTTCAGGGACTCCAGGATGGCCTGGGCCCCGGTCATCTTACCCATCTATCCGTCCTCCTCAAGTTGCATCAGCCTGTTGATCCCTTCCAAAACCGCCTCCACAGAGGCCATGATTATGTCTGCACCCGCTCCCCGAGCCGTGATGGACCGGTCGCCCATCGCCATCGTCACCCATACCTCCACGAGGGCGCTCGTCCCTCCGGTGATGGCGTCGACGTGGTACTCCTCGAGCCTCACATCTCTCACCCCGGAGATCGCCCGGCGGATGGCGTTGATGGCGGCGTCGACGGGGCCGACCCCCGTCCCCGCCTCCAGCATCTCCGTCCCGTTGACGGTGATCCTGACGCTGGCCGTCGGAGTCGCCCGGTTTCCGCTGACCACCGTGAACTCGTCGAGCTTCACCTTCGGCACCTTCTGGATCGACAGGACGATCTCTGCGATCGTCTGAAGGTCGGCGTCGGTGACCCTTTTTCCCTTGTCTCCCAGGTCCTTGACCCGGGATAGGATCTCCGATAGCTCCCCCTTATCGCACTCGATCCCCAGCTCCCGGAGGGCAAGCTCCACGGAGCTCCTCCCCGCGTGCTTGCCCAGGACGATCCTCCTCTTCCTCCCGACGGTCTCGGGATGGATCGGCTCGTAGGTCGAGGTGTCGGCGATGAGGCCGTGGACGTGAATCCCAGCCTCGTGGGTGAAGGCGTTCTCCCCCACGATCGCCTTGTTGGGGGCTACCGGCACCCCCATCAGCCGGGAGACGAGCCTCGAAAGGGAGTAGAGCTCCAGACACTTTATCTCCGTCTTCAATCCGTAGAGGGACTCTAGGGTCATCACCACCTCTTCGAGGCTGGTGTTCCCCCCCCGCTCTCCGATCCCGTTGACGGTGACGTGGGCCATGGAGGCCCCGCCCCGGAGGGCTGCGACGGTGTTGGCGGTGGCCATCCCGAAGTCGTCGTGGCAGTGGACGCTGACGGGGGCGGGGAGGTCGGAGAGGCTCTTGAATACCTCAAAGGCCCTCTCGGCCACCAGAACCCCCACGGTGTCGCAGTAGCAGAGCCTATCCGCCCCGGCGTCGATCCCCTCCCTATAGAGGGATCTGAGGAACGGCTCGTCGGCTCGGCTTGCGTCCTCGCCCGAGAGCTCCACCACCAGGCCGTGGTCTTTTGCGTACTCTGTCACCTCCACCGCCGAGGCCATCACAGAATCCCGGTCCGACCTGAGCTTGCTTCTTATATGAAGGTCTGAGACCGGCACCACCAGGTGGATGGAGCCGACATCGCACTCCAGGGCCAGGTCCACGTCATCAGTCCTGGCCCGGACGTAGCTGCAAACCTCAGCCCTGAGACCCTCGTCCGCCACCGCCTTCATCGACCTCCTCTCGCCTTCGGAGGTGACTGCCGAGCCCGCCTCTATCACGTCGACCCCGAGAGCGTCCAGCCTCTGGGCGATCTCCACCTTCTCTTCAAGGCTCAAAGAGACGCCGGGGGTCTGTTCACCGTCGCGAAGCGTCGTGTCCAGGAAATGGACTTTACCAAATAAAGCGATCCCACGCATTCATCTTCCATCACCAAATAGATGCCATACGGATTATGGCAGATCTTCAACAATGGGGTTTTTAATGGTTGATAAAGCTGACGACGGAACCGGCGACTGCAACGGGATCAGAAGGGCCGATCCCTCTTGGGATGAAGGAAAGATTTATCACTCTCGGAGGGGCATTACTCGCCTTCAGCCTGAAGGCTGGAGAAGAGATGAGGCTTCAAAGATGAAGGTCAGGTGCGAAAATGGGGTCAAGGGCGAAGACTGGATCTGATGCTGAGCTATCGGACGTGCGGAAGTCAGGGGAGCTGGAGACGGCGGAGCTGCTTTTGACGGCGGAGATATACAACCGATCGGATAGCCTGACCGAGGACGACCTGCCGCCCAGGATCAGAAAACACTACTTCGACCCCGTGACGAAGAAGGTTCGGCGGCCGATCTACGTCACCGAGGGGGACGTCCAGGAGATTTACGGCCTGGGAAGCGTCCGGGAGGCGGCGAGATCCCTTCCTTTCGTCGACCGCGAGGGGCTCAGAGACCAGCTCCGGCTCACCGTCTTCGACGTGGGTGCTCGGTGGTTTGTAAAACGCGAGACCCTGGAGAGGATCAGGTCCAACCCCACCCTCGCCTACTTTTACGAGAACTACGACTCCCTGGACGTCAGCTACGCCGAGGCGAAGAAGAGAAACCAGCCCCTCCTCACCGACAGGGAGTGGGTCCAGGCCAAGATCCGGGAGCTGACCGCAAAAGTCGAAGAGGCCGACGACATCCTGAAGCTCGTCCGGATCAAGGCCCCCGAGGACGTCCGCGACAGGATGGAAGATCTGGTCCTGACCGGTGAGCAGGTCAAGGAGATAGATAAGGCTGCAAAAGCCCTGGAGCACCGGGACTACCTGAGGGACGTGGGGCTCTACGACATAGGCAAGCTCCTCTTCGTGGGGCCGCCGGGAACCGGGAAGACCTCCACCGCCATGGCCCTCTCCGGAAAGTTCGGCCTCCCCGTCGTCGAGGTCCGGCTCTCGATGGTGACGAGCCAGTACCTGGGCGAGACGAGCAAGAACATCGACAAGGTCTTCGATCTCGCAAAAAATCTCAGCCCATGCATACTGTTCATAGACGAGTTCGACTTCGTCGCCAAGACCAGGACCTCCGAAGAGCACGGCGCCATCAAGAGGGCTGTCAACACCCTCCTGAAGGCGATCGACGACATCAGCCTCGTGGAGGACGGCGTCCTGCTCATCGCCGCTACAAACCACCCCCAGCTCCTGGACTATGCCGCATGGAGGCGGTTTGACAAGATCGTCAACTTCCCGCTCCCGGACCAGGAGATGAGGCGGGAGATCTTCAAGAAGGTCCTGGCGAAGATCCAAGGGCAGGTCGACTCCCAGGTCCTGGCGGAGAGGACCGAGGGTTACTCCGGCTCCGACATCAGGCTGGTGGTGAGGGAGGCGGTCTTGAACGCCCTCCTGGAGGAGAGGAGGGTGATCGACCAGGAGGATATGGAGAAGGGAATCCAGGAGTTCGATCGGAGGATACGAGATCATCGAGGGAGCGCCGCGACATGAAAGTGACCCTCCTGGGGACCGGCGACGCCATAGGCACCCCGAAGATCGGATGCAGGTGTCCCGCCTGCGCCGACGCCCTCTGCGGCGGGAGGAGCAGAAGGCTGCGGTTCTCGATCCTTGTGGAGAATGCCGGAGGGAAGGTGCTCATCGATACCAGCCCCGACCTCCGGTGGCAGCTGATCAGGACCGGGATCAGCCGGGTCGACGGCGTCATCTGGACCCATGCCCATTACGACCATTACGCCGGCTTCGGCGACTTTCACAGGGTCCAGAACCGGGTTCCCGTCTACGGCCTCCAAGAGACGATGGACTACATCTTGAACTACCTATACTTCATGAGGCCGAAACGGAACGTCGTCGAGACGGGGGTGCCCTTCGACCTGGCTGGGATGGAGTTCACCCTCTTCGAGGTGAACCACCCCCCCATCTGCGAGGCGGCGGGGGTACTCGTCAGGGTGGGGTCCAAGAAGCTGGTGGTGACGGGAGACACCAACCTTTCGATCCCCGAGGCTAGCCTGGAGATGATGAGAGGAGCAGACCTTTTGGTCGCCGACGCCATCACCCCTCCCGGTTACAACCTCAACAAGCATATGGACTCGGAGGAGGCCGTCGGCCTCGGCCGCCGCCTTTCGGCGAAAGAGGTGGTATTGACCCACATAAGCCACCTATTCCCCCCCCACGACGTAGCCATCAAGAGGTGGCCCCTCGGGTTCGACATGATGACGATGGAGCTGTGAAAGATGGTTGAGCTCTGAACGAAAGTTGTTTATTTTTGCATCGGCGCAAAAGAGGGGCATGGGGAGTTTTCGTCCTTTGGGGGGGGGTCTGCCCTTGCTCGCGACCTTATCCTTCGCCACCATATTCATAGTTCCGGCTGCAGCAGCCGCTGGAGGTTTCGGCTGGGAAGATAATTTTACGGACCTCTTCGAGATCGCCCCCATCCCAGACTTCGGGTCCGGGACGGGCGGTCCAGGGGAGACGAAACCGGGTTTCCAACCGACGGTGGCGGAAACGCGCCCAAAGATGGGGCTGACGATGGGCGGCATCAATTTCAGCCTCCTAGATCCGAAGGATGGTGAAGACGACGGAGATCGGAGCCGCTGGGCGAACTTCTCCCTGGTCCTTCCGCCGGGATGGAGGGGGTCGGTGGAAGGGGGGAGGAACGAAGGGCGGCTCGTCCTGGAGGGCCCCTGCGCCCTCGCCTCCATCGGCTGGTTTGAGGACTTCGGCGTCGACCCCGACGGCGTCCTCAGGCAGGTGGTGAGGGGCTACAGGAGCGAGCCGTTGGGCTTCTCGGTCCTGACGGCGGAGCAGTCCCATCCCGTCGAGGTGGACGGCCAGAGGGGATCGACGCTGAACGTCTACTATCGGCGTGGTGGCCACGAGTCTTCAAAGAGGCTCGTCGCCTGGTCGTCTCCCGTCTCAGGGAGGTTCTTCTTCGCCTCCTTCTGGTCCTGTCCTGAGTCCTGGGATGAGAACCTCGAAAGGTTCGAGGGGGTCATCGAGAGCTTCAGGGACGAGGGGTCCGAACGGTACGCGGTGCTGCAGCCCCGGTCCCCCGTCCTCGACGGCTGGGGTACGGTCCTATCTCTTACGCTTCTGTCTTATCATTTTTCGAGCCGTCCTCCAACCCAAAACCCCGAGGTGGGGGTGAAGGTGGTCATCAAGAGCCGCCGAGAGGGAGGGCGGATCGACGATGTGGCCTGCGAGGAGATAGTCTCCCTCCGCCGTAGGGCGGAGGCTCCGGCCGGAGAGGTGGCGCTCCAAAAGCTCCTTTTGGACGGGGGATACGGGGCGATCCTCCTCCGGAGGGGGGGAGCCTTCTGGGTGGCGGTCCAGGGGCCGGAAGGAAATTGGCAGCCGATATCTCCGGCCGCGGACGGAGCTGTCAGGGGGGTAGGGTCCCTGGTGCGGCCCGAGGAGGGGGATTGGTACCGTGGGATGGTGGTGGACGGGGTCAACGTGGTGAGAGGGCTCGCCGGAGAAGACGGCTCCTTGGGCGGCGCCTCCATCGAGAAGGACTGCGACCCGCCGCGGATGGTGGACCTCCCCCCTGCCGAAGCGGTGGATCCGAGATGGATATTGGGGCTCAGAGACCTGTTGGACCGTTACACCTACGCCGGGGAGGAGGATGATCCGGACTCCACCCATCGGACTCAGGTATCCTGGGCGCTCCTCGAGGGGGAGGGGTACGACGCCCTTCTGATGGAGGGTTACGAGGGCCACCCCCTCCACCCGCGGATGTGGGTCGCGGTCCGGGATCCAGAGGGAGGGTACGTGGCCGTCGACCCGGCCGCGGGGGGCCATCGGGGCCTCGGAGAGGTGGTCTTTGCAGATGATCGGTTTTATGGGATCGGCTACGATACGTCCCTGCAGTTCTCCTGCCTCTGCCCGGATAGGGGCCTCTCCATCGATCCGGGATCGGTCAGGACGGAGGGACGATGACCCCATACCTTCGCCCCCTCGGCGCAGAGGAGCAGAACCGCCTCCTCTCCGCCCTCAACTCCGAGGGGGATAAGATTATGCTCAGGCTCCTTTTGGAGACGGGCCGGAGCCTGGAAGACCTCCGGGGAGCGAAGAGCTGCGACCTTGATCGAGATCGGGGGGTCCTCCGGTTGAGAGGAGAGTATGAAGAGGCCGAAGATGGATCCTCCGGGGTCGAGGAGATCCCCCTCTCGCCGGAGCTCCTCAGGGCGGTGGTGGGTTACATCGACGCCAACCCCGGCAAAACCCACATCTTCGAGGGGAGATGCGGCAAGCCCGTCGGCCCGAAGTGGGCGAGGTGCGTCCTCGTCCCCGCCGCCGCGAAGATCGGCGTCGAAGATCCCCGGGCCGGGGCTGATCTGTCAAACCTCGCCGGCCTTTTTGCGGAGCACCAGGGCGAAGACCCCGCCGACGAGGGCTATCGCCGACCCCAGGAGGACCGCCCCCTCGTCGAGGTGAAAGATGAGGAAGATGGATGTGACGATCCCCAGCATCGGGAGGATGGGGAGGGTGCCGATCCTCAACGGAACCCTGAAGGGGCGAGGACGATCAGGATCTTTGTACCTCAGATAGATGAGGCTCGCGTTGATGACGACGAAGGTAGAAAAGAGGATGAAGTCGTTGGCGCTGGCGACAAAGGCTATGTCGCCGGAGAAGACGAATCCCATCGAAAGGAGCATGACGACGATGATCGCCGTCCAGGGCGTCCTCCTCTTCGGGTGGACCCGCGCCAGGAAATCGGGCATGGCTGAGGACTCGGCCATCCCGTAGGCGATCCTGGACGCGGCGAGGAGCATCAGAAGGACTGTGTTGGCGGTGGCGAATAAGGCTATAGCCGAGATGACGACGAAGGCCTCCGGCCCCAGGGCCTCGGCCGCCACCTCGGCGAAGGGGGCGTCGGAGGCGGCGAGGGCCTCCCAGGGGACGACGGAGACGACGCTCACAGCCACCAGCATGTAGAGGACGATGGTGGTGGCCAGGGCAACAACCAGGGCGAGGGGTATGTTCCTCTCGGGGTCTCTGGTCTCCTCCGAGAGCTTCACCATCTCTTCAAAGCCCATGTAGGCGAAGAAGATGAGGGCCGCGGCCCCGAAGATCCCGTCGAAGCCGCCAGGCATCTCCAAGTAGTCGACGCTCCCCAAATGGGGGAGGCCTATGTAGATCACCATCAAAAGCCCCGCCGTTTCGACGAGGGTGAAGACGATGGCAAACCAGGCCGAGATCTTGATCCCCCAGAGGAGGACGAGGGAGAGGGCCAGGAGGAGGACGATCGCCGATCCGAGGATCGAAAGCCCCGTCAGGGCCTCGAAGTAGCCGCCGAAGGCGAGGGCGACCGTCGCCGCCCCTATGATCCCGCTGAATATGATCATCCACCCGACGACGAAGGCGAGCCTCTCGCCGAAGGCGCGGCGGGTGTACTCGTGCTCGGCGCTGGCCCGGGGAAAGATCGACGAGAGCTCGGCGTAGCTGAGGCCGGTGAAGACGGCGATGAGAGCTGCCAATCCAAAGGAGATCCAGACGGCGTTCCCGGCCATCCCCGCGGCCTTCCCGATCAGAGCGTAGATCCCGGCCCCCAGGATTATCCCGATGCCGGAGAGGGTCACCTCGAAGAGCCCTAGCTCTCGCTTCAGACTTGGTTTTCCATCTTCGGTCATATCAATCGAGACCCCGGCGAGATTCGCAAAGGCCGATCCTCCATATATGAACTTTGCTCAATTTTGATCCTATTTCGAAGGTTGTTTATCTTCGAAGGATGATAGTCCCCGGAGATGATGGAAAATGGATCCGTTCCCCCTGAGAAGTTCAGAGAGTTGGTCGAATTCTACCTCATCGATTACAGGACGTCCCTCGGTAAAGCCATCGACATCGCGATAATCTCCCTGAACCTTTTAGTCTGCGCCATCTTCGTCATCGACACCTACGACATATCTGAAGAGCTCAGAGCCTTTCTATGGTGGATGGAGGTCTTCGTCGTCGGCTTATTCGTCATCGAATATATAGCTCGCCTATATGCCGCGCCGGATAGGAGAAGACAGATCTCGGACGTCTACAGCATAATCGACCTTGTGGCGATACTGCCGACGCTCTTTCAAGCAGTTCTCCCCCTAGTCGGCCTCACCCTCAATATAGCCTTCGTTAAGACTATCAGGGTATTCAAGGTATTCAGGATATTCAGGTTTCTCCGGTTCCTCGCCGACCCCCACTTCTTCTTCGGCAGCATATCTCTAGAGCTTCTCAAAGTGGCAAGGCTCGTGACGACGATTTTGATCATATTCTTCATCGGATCTGGCCTCTTCTACTACGTAGAAAGCCCTGCAAACGACGGGGTCAGAAACTTTGGAGATGCCTTTTACTTCACTGTGGTGGCCCTCACCACTGTCGGCTTCGGCGACATCACTCCAGTGACCGAGGGCGGAAAATTGGTGACGATCCTGATGATCCTCTCGGGGATCGTCCTCATACCTTGGGAGGCGAGCAAGATCGTCAAGGAGTGGGTCCTGATCACCAGGAAGACGAGCGTTCTCTGCCCTCAGTGCGGCCTCTTGGAGCACGATATTGACGCGACTTACTGCAAGCGATGCGGCCATCGGCTCTATCACGAGGAGGTTGTAGATGAGGTTTGAGAAGTATGGGGGGCGTCGGTGGCAGGTCGATCTCGTCTGCTTCTGTCTCAGAGCGGTTATTTCGCGGATGTTCTCACCACCGGGGTAGAGGATCGAGGTTGGGGGCCGGGGGGCGGATAATCCGGTTTGAGGGACTATCCGGGATTTAGTCCGAATATAACGGATCATAGGCGCATCAAATCCTATTTCATAGGAGTATAGGGATTGAAAACCGAATTTCCGAGATTATTTTTCCATTATACCAATAAACAGAATAATACGGATTTTGATAAGATAACTGATGATGATAAGGCGTTTTTGGGGGATTAAACTCTTGGATCAACAGGTTTATTTACCTGATATGGATAATGGCGGCTTGGTAAACACATGACCGCGAATAACTTCGCAAACCACCTTGAGGGTTATATTTCAAGGGTTTTATCTGGATTGGAACTATCTAAACCAGATTTAAGGAGCCATAGTCACGTTAAAGGATCTTTCGGAGCATTTAAGATGATGGAGTCTGCCATCATGAGAATTACACCTCTCTATCAGAGAGGTGAGGGCATTGTTTGATTCAGCGTGCGCCTCCAGCGGCGAAACCGATTTTATAGCCGAATCCTCCGACGATAAGCCTCCACAAACGGCCGAAACCGTCCACGAGCTTCTGGCCCGCCTCGGCGCCGACATGGCAGAGATCGAGCGGGTAAAGAGGGTCTACCCCATGAAGATCAGCAGCCACTTCCTCTCCCTCATCCAGGAGAAGGGCGACCCCATCTGGAGACAGGCGGTGCCGTCCGCCGAGGAGCTCTCGGACTTACGCAACGTCGCCGACCCGCTATCAGAGGGGAGGGATACGAAGGTGCCCGGGCTAATCCACCGGTACCCCGACCGGGTCCTCCTGATGGTCAGCTCCAAGTGCGCCATGTACTGCAGGTTCTGTACCCGGAAACGATCCGTAGGCAGGGTCGAGCAGACCCCGATGCAGCAGATCTTCGCCGGGATAGAGTACATCAGAAGCCATCCCGAAGTCAGAGACGTCCTCCTCAGCGGCGGCGATCCGCTCCTCCGGTCCAACCGGGAGCTGGATATAATCCTCCGGGAGCTACGGTCGATACCCTCCGTCGAGATCATCAGGATAGGGACTCGGGTACCCTCGGTGATGCCCGAAAGGGTCACTCCGCGGCTCGTCAAGGTCCTCAAGAAGTACCATCCCCTCTACATGAACATCCACTTCGAGCACCCGAGGGAGATAAACCCCGAGAGCGAGCGGGCGCTGAAGCTCCTCGCCGACGCCGGCATCCCCCTGGGGAGCCAGACGGTCCTCCTCCGGGGCGTCAACGACGACCCCGAGGTGATGAAGGAGCTGATGCGAAAGCTCGTCAAAAATCGGGTGAGGCCCTACTACATCTACCTCTGCGACCTCGTCAAGGGCGTCGAGCACTTCAGAACCCCCCTCCAGGCGGGCTTCGACGTCATCGGTCACCTCCAGGGCCACACCTCGGGGCTCTGTGTCCCCCACCTGATCATAGACTCGCCGGGGGGGGGGAAGATCCCGATCCTCCCGCCGGACTACCTCCTTGCCTCGGATGAAGAGAAGGCGGTCATATCCAACTACAAGGGCGAGGTATACGAGTACCCCAACCCGAGGCTCTGAGATGAAGGTCGCCCTCACCTGCAACACCCTCCCCCCCGGCTACTCCCAGGAGTCGGGGGACGACACCTTCGCCGAGTTCGACGCCCCTTCGACGGTTCTGGCGATCAGGTCCGCCCTTCTCAGATACTGCGACTCCGTCGAGGTCGTCGAGGCGGACGAGGACGCCTATGAGAAGCTGAAGAAGGGAAATTTCGACCTCGCCTTCAATATCGCCGAGGGGATCCGAGGGGAGGCGAGGGAGGCCCAGATTCCGGCGATGCTGGAGATGCTGGGGATACCCTACTCCGGATCCGGGGTCACCACCCTCGCCATCACCCTGGACAAGAGGAGGACGAAGGAGGTCCTGGTGGCCAACGGCATAAGGACCCCGAGGTTCCAGCTTCTGACCCGAGGCGGGGACCTCTCCATAGACCTGAAATTTCCCCTCTTTTTGAAGCCCAACTGCGAGGGGTCTAGCCGGGGGATCACCGCCAGATCTCTGGTGAACTCGAAAGAGGAGCTGGAGGAGGTCGCCTCCGAGATGGTGGCAACGTACCGCCAGCCGGTTCTAGTCGAGGAGTACCTGACCGGAAGGGAGTTCACCGTGGGGCTTCTGGGAAACCCGCCGGAGGTCCTTCCCGTCGTCGAGGTCGGCTTCGAGGCGCTCCCCGAGGGCGCCCCCAAGTTCGACTGCTACGAGGTGAAGTGGATCTACGACTCCCTGGACGTCGGTTACGACACCACCGTCTGCCCGGCCCATCTGGACGACGACCTCCGTTCCCGGATCGAAGACGTGGCCAAGAGGACCTTTGAGGCCCTGGAGGTGAGGGACCTCTGCAGGCTCGACCTCCGCCTCGATGGCGACGGCGAACCGTCGGTCTTCGACGTCAACGCCCTCCCCGGCCTCATCCCCGACCCGGCCGAGAACTCTCGTTTCCCCAAGGCCGCCTACGCTGCCGGATACTCGTACGAAGAGCTTATAGGCAGGGTCTTCAATGCAGCCCTCAGACGCGAGGGAATTTCGAGATGAAGGCGGCGATCCTATACAACATCCCAGGCGAGGGGTCCAGAAGCGAGATCGAGATGGAGGCGGAGATCGAAGTCCTGGAGACGGTGGAGGAGGCGAAACGGAGCCTCGAAGCCGCGGGCCACGAAGCCGTCACCCTGCGGTGCAGCCTGGAGGCGCTCTTTTCCCTCAAGAACTTCGACCTGATATTCAACCTGGCCGAGGGCTTCGGCGACGACCTCCGGGCCGAGCCGAAGGTGGCGGGTTTCATCGAGCTTCTCGGCGTCCCCTACACCGGCTCCCCTCCCGGAGCCCTGGAGGTGGCGAGGGACAAGGGGCTCTCCAAGCTCGTCCTGGAGAGGGAGGGGATACCCACCCCCAGGTTCTCGATCTTTCGGACCTCCGACGACAAATTCAGCCTCGACTTTCCCGTGATCGTAAAGCCCGTCCTGGAGGATGCGTCCATCGGGATCACCGCCGACTCCATCGCGAAGGACGAGATGGATCTGAGGGTCAAGGTATCGAGAGTTATAGAGACCTACAGCCAGCCCGCCCTGGTCGAGGAGTACATCGAGGGCAGAGAGGTGAACGCCGCCCTCTTCATCGGACCCGACGGCTCCGAGGTTCTTCCGATCTCGGAGATCGTATTCAACCTTCCTGAGGGCGTGCCGAGGATCCTGGGCTTTGAGGCGAAGTGGCTGGAGGATAGCCCCTTCTTCCAGAAGACGGTCCCCATCTGCCCCGCCCCCCTGGATCCGGAGCTTAAAGATCGAATAGAGGCCCTGGCAAAGGGGGCCTGCTCCGCCCTGGGGATCGAGGGGTACGCTCGGGTCGACTTCCGAATCCGGGAGGAGGACGGCGAGCCCTTCGTCATCGAGGTGAACCCCAACCCCTGCATAAACCCTTCGGGGAGCGGCTTTGCCCGGGCCGCCGCCGCCGCCGGGATGGACTACCCAAAGCTCGTCGAGAGGATAGCGAGGTCCGCCCTGGACCGCTTCGGGAGGGGTCACCTCTGGTCGGAGGGAGAGGGGGATGAAGGAAAGGAGGGCGGGGAAGGCGATGGAGAGGGCTTCTCGGCGGGCGAAATATACTTCAGGCGGGTGAGGGCAGAAGACGCCCCCCTCCTCTTCGGTTGGTTTGAGGACCAGGATCTGACCCGTTACATGGAGCCCTCCTCTTCCCTGACCATAGACCAGCTCGAAGTGAGCATCCTCTGCTCTAAGGACGAGGACTTCATGATTTATTGGGGTGATGCAGCAATCGGTTTTGCCTCCCTCTATGAGAGAACCCCCTGCACCGGCGAAATCTCGTACCTGATCGGAGACCCCGAGTACAGGGGGAGGGGCCTGGGGAGAAAGATCGTGGAGGCGCTCCTGTACCACGGCTTTTTGCGCCTCGGGCTCAAATCGATCTTCGCCTCGGCCACCGTCGAGAACCAGTCCTCGGTAAGGGCCCTTGAAGGAGCGGGCTTTCGGAGGATCGGGACGAGGCGGGCCTGCTCTCGGCAGGGAGATCTCTGCCTCGACGACATCCTCTTCGACATCACGAGAGAAGAGCATCTGGGCAGGAGAAAGGCATCGGATAGATAGGATGAAAAAGATGAACGAGCGGATCGCTGTCGCCCTCGGCGACATCACAAAATTGGAGGTCGACGCCATCGTCAACGCCGCCAATCCCTCCCTTCTGGGCGGCGGGGGCGTCGACGGCGCGATACATGGGGCGGCGGGCCCGGGCCTTCTGGAGGAGTGCCGAACCCTCGGCGGCTGTCCTCCCGGCGAGGCGAGGATCACGAGAGGGTACCGCCTTCCCGCAAAATTTGTGATCCACACCGTGGGGCCGATCTGGCGGGGCGGAGGCCGGGGCGAGGAGGAGCTTCTGGCGAAGGCCTACCGGAGCTCTCTCTTGCTCGCCGAAGAGAACGGGATCGAGACGATCGCCTTTCCGGCCATCAGCGCCGGAGCCTACGGGTTTCCGATGGAGAGGGCATCAAGGATAGCCGTCGCCGAGATCAGGGATTTTCTGGAGAAGAACGGCACGATCGAGAAGGTGCTTTTGGTCTGCTTCAGCGAGAGGGCAAAAGGGTGCTATCGCGATGCTTTGGAGGAGAAGTGATGAGGTTCCAGCTTTTCAGGGCTTCTGCGGCATCTTCGAATATCTGGGCGGTCTTTGAAGAGATTGCTGTCTAGCATCAACCCCGCCCCAGCTCGGCCTCGATCTCTTCATCGCTCTTGAGCGTATCCTCGCTGAGGGGCTCATCGTCCGTTGCCATGGTGGCAAGCCGATCGACGACATCGTTGTAACTCTCCCGAGGGTGCCGCTTCAGCTCGTCTAACCGCGCCTTCGTCTCCCGGCGGATCACGATCGTCGTGGTCTCAGCCATATATCGGCCTATAGGGGGATATACCATATGAAAGCTACCGCCCTGTCGAGGCTGGCCCGGCTGAAGTATCCTTTTTATGACTGTTCTTTCCGGGGCAGCGCCGACCTGAAATACCCAAATCGATCGTGCTCTTGAGCGCAAGAGAGATGTAGGCCCGGAGCAAACCCGTCTCCAGGCATAAACTAGCGAGGTATTCTCCATGGAACTTGATGAGATGGCAAAGACCCTGGTCGAGACACTCCACCTGGAAACTAACCCTGTGGGCGTGAAGCTGATCAAAAAGGAAGAAGATATCCCCAAGAACACGAAGATGATCCCCGAGCCGCTGCGCTACTGCGAGATGGTCCAGGCGGCTAGGCTCCGGGGCGAGACGACCCTGGCGAAGGTCGATATGCACTCCTGCAAGGGAGGCGCTGCGGGATTAGGGCTGATGGAGTTTCCCGAGAACATCTCCTCCGGAAACCTCTACTTCTCAAAGCTGAACAAGGTGGTGACGAAGGAGGCGGGATCCAATATCGTCTCCTCCTTCCCGGCCCAGGAGCCGGGGAGGACCGTCGCCACCCTCGTCGGACCCCTGGAGAAGATGTTGGTGAAGCCGGACGTCGTCATCTTCGTCGGAAAGCCCTTCCAGGCGAGGAGGATAGTCCAGGCCGCCCTCTACCAGGAGGGAGGGAGGGTGAACTTCGACACCTCCGGGATCCAGTCCTTCTGCGTCGACGCCACCTCCTCCCCGATCCTGAAAGGGGACGTGAACGTCTCCCTCGGCTGCGACGGCGCCGCGAAGAACGCCGGATTGGAGGACGACTTCGTGGTGGTGGGGATCCCCTTCGACATGGCGGAGAAGATCGCACCGATTCTGGCAGAGAAGGGGAAGGTCTGGGACGACTGGATGAGATCTTGATGTTAGATCTTGATACGAGATCCTGATATGATGGCCTGAAGCTAGATCCTTATCTTCACCGGAGGACCCGCCACCGCAGAAGTACGCCGCCGTCCAGGAGGTCGGCGGATATGAGGGAGAGCTTTGGGTAATCGGCGGAGAAGCCGGGGCCGTCGACGAGGGTCGGCGCCCCCTCCCCACCGATGATCATCGGGCCGATGTAGACGGAGATCTCGTCGACGAGCCCCGCCTCGATGAGGGACCAGTTGAGGGTGGCCCCCCCCTCCACCATCAGCCTCTCGACCCCTTTTTTCTTCAAAATCGACAGAAGCTCCCCAAGGTCGACTTTTTCCTCGCCGGAGACGACGATCTCGCACTTCTCCCTTAAGAAGGCGAGCCGCTCCTCCGGCGCAGCTTCGGAGACGGCGAGGATGGACCCCTCCCCCAGCACCTCAGATCCGGGGGGGGTCCTCGCCCGGCTGTCGACGACGACCCGGAGGGGTTGGTTGGATTGGCCCCGGTCAGACCTCATCTTTTTGTGGTCCGCAGATTTTATCCTCAGCCCGGGATCGTCGGCGAGGACCGTCCCCACCCCCACCATGACGGCGTCACTGCCAGCCCGCAAGAGGCTCACCCGGTCCATATCCTCGGGCCCGGATATCCTCACCTGTTCGCGGTGAAACGAGCTGATCTTTCCGTCGGCGCTCATGGCGGCGTTGATGAAGACGAAGGGCCTTTCCATGATCTCCTCGTGGAGGGGTGGAAAGCTAAATATTTTACCTCTCCCATCTCAGCTCGATGGAAAAGGCGATAGATGAGATCCTCCTCTCCGGAACGATCCTCCTCGGCGAGGATTTTGAGCCCTTCGAGGGGTACCTCTCTCTCCGGAAGGGGGTCGTGGCGGAGGTCGGATCAGAGAAGATCGACTCGGATCTGGAGGGGATAATATGCCCGGCCCTTGTGAACGGCCACGTCCATCTCGGCGACTCCGTCCTCAAGGACCCGCCGTACCTCCCCCTTGAGGAGCTGGTGGGGCCGGGAGGGCTTAAGCACCGGATCCTTGAAAGGGCCTCCCGGAGAGATCAGGTGGAGGGGATGAAGAGGTCCCTATCTTATATGGCCAGATCTGGGACCTGCGCCTTCGCCGACTTCCGGGAGGGGGGGATCGAAGGCGTCGATATGCTCTTGGAGGCGATGGAGGGCTCCGGCATGATAGGAAGAATCTTTGGGAGGCCCGATCCCGGATCGGTCCGGGTCCATCAAAGGTGCTGGGGGGTGGGGATCAGCAGCACCAGAGATCATCCGAGATCCCTCGTCGAGGAGATGGTGGAGAAGGCGAGGTCAGAGGGAAAACGGGTCGCCCTCCACGCCGGGGAGGCGGGGAGAGGGGACATCGAGGACGCCCTCAGCCTATCGCCCGACCTCCTCGTCCACCTCACCCGCGCCGAAGAGCGGGACTTGAAGATGGTGGCGGAGGCGGGGGTTCCCGTCGTCGTCTGCCCCCGGTCTAACCTCGTCACCGGGGTGGGGCTTCCCGACGTCCGCCGGATGCTCCAGATGGGTATGGTCGTGGGCCTGGGGACCGACAACGTCATGCTCAACTCGCCAGACCTCTTCTCCGAGATGGAGTTTCTATCCAAGGCGCTGCTGCATAACGATAGACAGGTATTTATGATCTGCACTCTAAACGGTGCTCGGATCTTGGGCGCCGACGATGAAGCTGGCGCCATCAGCCCCGGGAAGAGATGCAGAATCATGGTCATCGATAGACGGTCGGATAAGATGTGGGGGGTGAGAGATCCCCTGGCGAGCGTCGTCAGGAGGGCCGCCCCCTCGGACGTTCTTGCGGTCTATTAGAGGTTTTTCCATGTTTGAGAGGATAATGATAGCAACCGACGGCTCGAAGCATAGCGAGCGGGCGGCAGAGGTGGGAATTGAGCTCGCCAGGCTTTCTGGAGGGGCCATCACCATAGTCTACGTCGCCGATACTGGAAGGCTGAGCCACCTGCCCGAGGATATGGCTCTTGCGAGCATCAGGGACCTTCTGATCAGAGAGGGGGAGGACGCCACCTCTTACATCGACGAGATGGCCAAGAGGGCAGCGGTCCCCTCAACCAAGATGGTCGTCGAGGGGAACCCCGGCGAGGAGCTTCTGAAGCTCTCCTCGGAGTCCGGGTTCGATGTGGTGGTGATGGGGAGCGTTGGGCGGACCGGCCTCGACAAGTTCCTTTTGGGGTCCGTCGCCGAGAAGGTCGTCCGTAACTCCAAGTTGCCGGTCCTGACAGTGCCGGGGGAGAAGGTTTGAACGGAATTCTGATCAAGGATGTGATGGTGGAGGACGTCGCCTTCGTCTCTATACCCGGCTCCAGGGACATGGTATTGAAGGCTCTCAAGGAGAGGCACGTCTCAGGGGTACCTGTGGTCAAGGGCGGCGAGCTGGTGGGGATGGTCACCAGGACCGACCTTCTTAGAAATCCCGAAGAGGACCAGACCGCCCTCCTGATGACCCGGGACCCGCTGGTGGTGAAGCCCGAAGACAGCGTCGTCGAGGCGGCGAAGCTCCTGGCAGAGAACGATATCAGGCGTCTTCCCGTGGTGGAGGACGCCACCCTATCGGGGATCGTCAGCGTCGCCGACATAATCCGGGTGATCGCAGACCTGGATATAAATAGGACGATCGAGAGGTACTTTGAGAAGACCGCCGTCGCCATCTGGGACGAGATGCCACTCCCGGTGGCGGGAGCCGTGATGGAGTACGCCGACGTCCAGGCATCCCCGGTGATAGACTCCGATCTGAACCTGGTGGGGATAGTCTCCGATAGAGATCTGATAAACGCGTCAGTCATCGAGGACTCCGTCGAGATGTCGGACATGTCTTCGGCGACGGACGAGGACGAGTGGACTTGGGAGAGCACCAGAGACACCCTCAACTTCTACTACGGCGTCTCCCGGATCGCGCTGCGCAAAATCCCCGTCAAGCAGGCGATGGTCCCCGCCGTCACCGCCATCAAGAGCAGCGAGGTCTCCGAGTGTGCGCGGGTTATGAAAAGAGAGAAGATCGACCAGCTCCCGGTGGTTTCGGCTCACCAGAAACTGGCGGGGATGCTGAAGGACTCCGACCTTCTCTGGGCGCTGATCGAGCACTCCCTGGAGTCCGAGATCTGACGGCCGGGACGACTCCCGAGAACGGTCGCCGTCCGTCTTTTGGACGATCCCCAAAGCATGATAAGAGGGGTCCGGGCAGCTCCCCTCTTCTTCCTCTTCTTCCATCTCCTCCCAAGCACCAGGGAGTCTGCGCCCTTTTTTTGGATAATTATTTAAACCTTTGAGAGATAACCTCAAGAAGATTTTATGAGCGACCAGAAGAGCCTCCGCTCTTTCCCCAGCGACGTGGTGCTGGCCCGCCTCAACAGCAGCCTCTCCGGCCTGGAGATCTCAGAGGCGAGAAGACGGCTGAAGGAGTTCGGACCCAACGAGCTTGAGAGGAGGCGGAGGAAGAACTACCTGAAGGAGTACCTCCGGCAGTACCTCGCTTTCTTTGCCATCCTCCTGGAGGTGGCGGCCGTCCTCTCCTTCGTGGCGGACCACCATTCTCCCGGCGAGGGGTATGACATCCTCTCCTTCGCCATCCTCGGAGCCGTCTTCATCAACGCCACCTTCGCCTTCTGGCAGGAGTACAGGGCGGACAAGACGGTGGAGGCGCTCCTAATGCTGGTACCATCGAAGGCGGTCGTCCGGAGGGGCGGCGAGGTCCAGGAGGTGGAGGCAAAAGAGCTAGTCCCCGGAGACATCTTGGTCGTCGAAGAGGGCGACAGGATAGGGGCCGACGGAGTCCTCCTGGAGGGAAACTCTCTCCGGGTCAACATGGCGGCTCTCACCGGCGAGGCGGAGCCGGCGCGGAGGGTCGCCGAGGCCGACGCCAGCGAGGAGATCCTGGACGCGAAGAACGTCCTCTTCGCCGGGACGACCGTAACCTCAGGTAACGGCCTCGCCGTCATCTTTGCCACCGGCGGGGAGACGGAGTTTGGAAAGATGGCCTCCCTCTCGAAAGATGTAGAGAAGAGGCCTACGCCGATGGAGCTTGAGATCATCTGGATCACCAGGATCCTGACCCTCGCCGCCCTCCTGGTGGGCGGCCTCTTCTTCGTCCTGGGGGTCCTATCCGGCCAGGGGTGGCCCATCGCCGCCATCTTCGCCCTCTCCCTCATAGTGGCCAACGTTCCTGAGGGGATGCTCCCCACCATAACCCTCTCTTTATCGATGGCCAGCCGGAACATGGCGCGGAGGAACGCCCTGATAAAGAACCTCGAATCAGCCCAGACCCTGGGGAGCGCCACGGTGATATGCACCGACAAGACCGGGACGATCACCCGAAACGAGATGACGGTGAAGGAGGTCCGCCTCGCCGGCGGCGAGGGGGCGAGGGTCTCCGGCGAGGGCTACTTCGAAGACGGCGAGTTCTCCTTCCAAGATGAGGCGCCGGGTTCTCTCGATCGGCTGAACTTCCTCCTTGAAGCGTCTGCCCTGAACTCCAGGGCGAAGATATGCGAGGGGTCGGTCTACGGCGACCCGACGGAGCTGGCCATCGTCGCCGCCGCCAGGAAGGCCGGAGTTTCTGGCGAGGGTTACGAAAAGGCCGGTGAGATTCCCTTCTCCAGCGACCGGAAGATGATGTCGACGGTCTGTGAGAAGGGGGGCAGGAGGATGATCTTCTCCAAGGGGGCACCGGAGGTCCTGATCCCGCTCTCCGACCGGCTCGTCGACGGAAGAGGGCGGGTCCGCCCCCTGGGGGAGGAGGAACGGAGGAGGATAGAGGCGGAGGCTCAGGAGCTGGAGCGGAAGGCCTACAGGCTCATTGCCGTCGCCTACAACGAGGGGGATGAGGAGAAGGACCTCATATTTCTGGGGCTATTGGGGATCATGGACCTTCCGAGAGAGGAGGTACGCGACGCCATAAAAAAGTGCCAGAGAGCCTCCATAAGGGTCATGATCCTCACCGGGGACAACCCCCTCACAGCCAAGGCGATCGCCGAGATGGTGGGGCTCGAGGTCGACGTCGTCCTTACGGGAGATGAGATCAGGAAGATCCCGGACGAGGATCTTGCGAAGATCCTCGCCGAAGATAACGTCCTCTTCGCCCGGATGAGGTCTGAGCAGAAGCTGCGGATCGCCTCCATCCTCCAGGAGAACGGGGAGGTGGTGGCGATGACCGGCGACGGCGTCAACGACGCTCCCGCCCTCAGGAAGGCGGACATCGGGATCTCCATGGGGATGAAGGGGACGGAGGTGGCCAAGGAGGCGGCGGACATGATCCTTCTGGATGACAACTTCGCATCCATCGTCGCCGCCGTAGAGGAGGGGAGGACCGTCTACTTCAACATAAAAAAGTTCGTAACCTACATACTCTCCTCGAACGTCCCGGAGATCGTCCCCTACATCCTCCATTTCTTCTTCAGAATCCCCCTCCCCCTCTCGGTGATCCAGATCCTATCTATAGACCTGGGGTCCGACATGCTCCCCGGCCTCGCCCTGGGCAACGAGGCGCCGGAGAAGGACATCATGGAACGCCCCCCCGTAGGAAAGGACGAGAAGATCCTCGACAGGGAGGTCTTCAAGCGGGGCTACTTCTTTTTGGGCCCCATCGAGGGGGCCGCCGCCATGACCGCCTTCCTCGGTTTCCTCTTTTTGAACGGCTGGAGCTACGGAGACCTCTCCATAACCAACACCGACTTTCATAAGCAGGCCATGACGATGACCCTCCTGGGGGCCGTCAGCTGCCAGCTCCTCAACGTCTGGACGCTCCGGTCCTGGGGGTCTTCCGCCTTCGAGAGGGGGCTCTTCAAAAACAGGCTTCTCATCGTCGCCATCCTCCTGGAGCTGCTCTGGATATACGCCCTCCTGAACGTCGGGGCGGTCCAGCTCGTCTTCAACACCTCTCACGTCCCCATCGATCATCTCTGGATCCTCATCCCCTTCCCGATCCTCCTCTTCGCGAGCCATGAGGCCTACAAGCGGAGGATCAGAAAGAGGGCTCAAAAGGAGATGGGTTCGGAAGGTCCCCGCCATCCTTGAAGAACCTATTTCAACTTAAGGGGCGTAGATCCTACTCCAGCCCACGCCTCTCTTGAGGCGGAAGCCGACAGATTTGTGGAGGTAACTCGATTGAGATCGAAGGGAATTGCCTATTCTGAGATCGTCCGACCCCTGGTGGCGATCGCGGTTCTGCTCATCGCCGCTTCCTTGCAGGCGATGGGAGAGGAGGCGACGATTTATGCATCGCCGAGCCTGGCGAACCCCGAGGACGAGATCGTAGTCTCATATTCGGGAGCACCAGGGTTTGAAAGTGACTGGATAGCCATCTTCAAGGTGGACGATCCGAACGAAGAGTACGGCGAGTGGTATTACCTCTACGGCGAGCCGAGAGGGAATCTGACCTTCACCGCCCCCGGCGAAGGGGGAGCCTACGAGTTACGGATGTTTGAGAACTGGGCCGGTGGGGGCGGCTATAACGATATCGCAAGAAGCAACCTCGTCACCGTCGAGATCGAAGCTTTAAACCTTACGAATATCACGGCGTCCCCTCTGCGGGTGGCCCCAGGCGGGGAGATATCCGTCGATTATTCGGGAGCGCCGGGGTTTGAGACCGACTGGATCGCCATCTACAAGGCAGGAGCGGCAAACGAAGAGTACGGCCAGTGGCATTACCTCCGCGGCGAGACGAGTGGTACCCTCACCTTCACCGCCCCGGGGGAGGCTGGGGAGTACGAGTTTCGGATGTTTGAGAACTGGGCGGGGGGCGGCGGGTTTAGCGAGATCGCAAGAAGCAACATGGTACAAGTAGCCACCTAAACCCCCTGAAGATGAGTTGGCGGAGTGGCGTGGGATCGGCGCGTCCCTGAACTCCTGGGGCTGATCCAGGAGGATGGGGGGGGCGGGGGGCGACGGTCCGCCGGGTGGCGGGCATAACCCCCACCCTCGCTCTCTCTGATGCGAGAACCTCCCGATACCGGGACGGATCTCACCATGCGCCCCCTCTCTCCGCCTGGGACTTGACGAGTCCGCCGTAGGCCTCTCCCGACTCCGTAAGGGCAATCTTCCCGCCGGCGAGATAGATGAGCCCCGCCAGCTCCAGCCGGTGGAGGTGGTAGTCGAGCATCTTCGGACCTACAGCCAAGCCGATCCCCTCGACCGAGAGGCACCCCTCTACCATCAGGATGATCATCCTCCTTCTGATGGGGTTTTCCAGGGCGTGATGGACGAGGGCCATCTCATCGGGGGAGTCGGGCTTCGCCTTTCTTCCGATTTTCATGGGTCTTGGATCGTCGGGTCTGAAGATCTCCCTTTCGGTGGGAGATGAAGGGAGATGATGATTACCGATCCTCAGGCCGATATGATCTTCTCCTGCTGCAGTTCCTCTGCCGGCACTGGCTCCCTCTCCTCATCGGGATATCCGAAGGCGATGATCGACTCGACCTTCAACCCCGCGGGAAGGCCGAGGACCGACCGGACGTACTCCTCGCTCGTCTGCGATCCGTCGTGCATCCGCAGCCTTATCTGGATCCAGCAGGAGCCGAGGCCTAGGCTCTGGCCCGCAAGCTGCAGGATTATCGATGCTATCGAGCAGTCCTCTATCCAGACGTCCGACTCGTCATCATAGGCGCAGACGACGACCCCCAGGCGCGCTCCTGCGAGAAATGAAGAGCCCGAGGGCTTCGCCTTCGAGAGCGCCGCGAGCTTTTCCCGATCTTCGACGAAGACGAACCTCCAGGGCCTGAAGTTTCTGGAGGTCGGCGACCGGAGAGCCGCCTCCTTGAGTAGCTCCACGATCCCGGGGTCGATATCCTCGTCCCTGTACCTTCTGATGCTTCTTCTCTTGCGCAGCAGTTCGATCATGAGATTCTTCCTCCCGGCCCTTCAATGGGCCGATGTTTTTCGGGCGGTAACCGGTATCTTCGACCGGAGATAAACCGGTTGCGATCTTCCAGGAGAAAGATAAACGCGCTTTGATCCTCTATGAAAAAAGATGGCCGGGTCAGCCCCGGCAGCGGCCGCTTTTCCCTACTGCTCGTATATCCCGGCACCGAGCCACCAGGTCTCGTCGACCTTCATGACGTAGCTAACCTTATCTTCGGTCTCGCTGGTGGCGGGGTTTCTCCACCGGTATTCGTAGAAACCGCCGTCTTTGAGGGCGATGGAGCGCATATCCCGGTTGATGAAGGCGCCTTCCTCGTCTTGGACGTCAAGGCGGTAGGTCCCCACCTCCGAGGGGAGGTAGGGGAGGACGAGGGCGGTGCCGTTGAAGTCCTGGGCGAAGATGTAGACGTCTCCCCGGACCCAGGGACCTTCGGTATCCATGAAATCGGCCGCGGCCCTCTCCCTTCCTGCCACCAGGGCGTGGCTCGCCGCCTCCCGGACGAAGCCCTGGAGCTCTATCCTATTTGCCGGCTTCTTTTCTGAGAGGTTATCATCTTTGGAGCGCGAGCTGTAGATACCAGCCCCCAAAAACCAGGTCTCGTCGACCTTGGCGACGCGGCTGAGCTTCAGCTCCTCAGCCATCTCATTTTCGGGGTTTGGATAGATATAGTACGACTCCCCTTCGCCTCCCCTGGCCAGGGATATGAAATCCCGGACGAAGGCGACGCCGTTGGCGTCTTCGATATCGATCCGATCATCGCCGACGATATCGGGCTGGAAGGGTAGGGCGAGGGCGGTGCCGTTGAAGTCGTAGGCGAAGATGTAGAGGCCACCCCGGACGAACTCCCCGGCAGGATCGTTGAAGGCCGCAAGAGCCTTCTGCCTGCCGTTCTCGATGGAATAGTTCACCGCCTCATCGACGAAGTTTCTCAGAGATTCCCGATCCTGAAGGCTGAACCGGGGAGGCTCGGCTGAGATGTAGATCCCGGAGCCTATCCAGAGGTCGTCGTCGACCTTTACGACGCCGACGAGCTTCAGCTCATCGACGTTATCGGCGGCGGGGTTGGGGTAGACGTTGTAGATGAGGCCTCCGCCCCGCCCTGCCACTTCCATCAGGTTCTTGATCATGGGAACGCCATTGGGGTCGACGAGGTCGAGGTTGTTTCTGCCCACCAGCTCCGGAAGATAGGGGTGGGCGAGGAGCGTCCCGTTGAAGTCGTAGGCGAAGATGTAGAGCTCGCCCCTGACAAACTCGCCATGGGGGTCGCTGATGGCCTTCAGCCCTTCGATCTTGCCGTTCTCCAGAAGGCGATCTCTCGCCTCGTCCAGGATGGATGCCATCTCCTCGCCGGAAGTCCGGCCTTCCATCGCCGCCAGATTGGGGCCTGGAGGCTCATCGGGGACGACAGATGCCCCAGGGCTGGCGACAAGGCCGAAGGCCAGGAGGAGCGAAAAGGTGATCCGTATGTATGTCATTGACATAATCCTATCCTCGCCATGTTAATCCGTTATATCGATTTTGCTGCCTTCAGAGGAACGATATTATAGGAACGATATGTATTACGGCCACAATTAGAGTTGAGGGATCAAATAACATTTAAAGCTAATTATATAATACGATTTATGAAAAACTTTTCCGAGAGGATTCATCTGCAGATCAGCCCATGGTGATATATAGCCGTCCCGACCTTCCGAGAGCTGGCCGACGAAGGGCAAGATTCGATTCGTCCCGTCTCATGTAGAGGAGGGTTTCTACAACGCCGTTAGAGAAGAGCGATGTTGACAGGGTGATGAGCCGTCGGTGGGCGGTCTTCGGCATCCTCGCCTCTGCCTACTTCTTCGTCTACTTCCACCGGGTCTCCACCGCAGCGGTGGCGACGGACCTGGAGGCGACCTTCGCCGTATCGGCCGCCTCCATCGCCCTCCTCAGCTCCGCCTACTTCTACGCCTACACCGTCATGCAGCTTCCAGCGGGGCTATTGACCGACAGCTGGGGGCCCAGGAAGACCGTCAGCGCCTTCACCCTCCTGGCCGCGGCCGGAGCGATCCTCACGGGGATCGCCTCTTCCTTCGAGCTGGTGGTCGTCGGACGGGTGATGATCGGACTGGGGGTCGCGATGGTCTACATCCCCACCATGAAGATCATCTCGACCTGGTACAGGACCAACGAGTTCGCCACCCTCTCGGGGATCCTCCTGGCGGTGGGAAACCTGGGCGCCCTCGGCGCCGCAGGACCCCTCGCCTTCTTCTCTGCAGCCCTGGGCTGGCAGCAGGTCTTTCTCATCCTGGGGGCGATCACCCTCGCCATCGCCGTCGGCGCCTGGGCGATTGCCCGGGACCGGCCCCAGGATGTGGGACTTCCCGCCATATCCGAGATCGAGGCGTACGAGGGCGGCGGATCGGAGCTCGACGACGGAGGGCCGGAGAGGATCCCCATGGGGGCGGCGCTGAAGATGACCTTCGGGTCTGGGAGGAAGTTCTGGCCCATGGCGGTCTGGTTCTTCTTCATGTACGGGAGCGTCATGGTCTATCAGGGGCTCTGGGCAGGACCGTTCTATAGCGACGTCCTGGGGTGGGTGAAGACGACCTACGGCATAGTCCTCACCTTCATCGGGATCGGGATGATCTTCGGCTGCACCACCGCCGGCTACATCTCCGACAAGGTCCTGGGGTCTCGAAAGAAGGTCCTCGTGGCGGGGTCCGTCGCCTATACCGTAATCTGGGCTGTTATATGGTCCACCGCAGGATCGATATCAAGCCCCCAGGCCTACATGGCCATAAACTTCTTCTTCGGCTTCTTCGGCGGGTTCTTCGTCGTCAGCTACGCCCAGATCAAGGAGCTCTTCCCCATGGCGATCGTCGGGACGGTGACGGCAGCCCTCAACATATTCCCCTTCGCCGGAGGGGCGGTCCTCCAGCAGGTCTCAGGGCTGATCCTCACCTCGAGGTCTCCGGAGGCCTACCAGAGCGTATGGCTCCTGATGCTCGTATGCATGATAGTCGCCACCGTCGCCGTATCCCTCTCAAGGGAGAGCGAAGAGGCGAGGGAGAGAGCCAACCAGATCCGGGGCGGGGGGTCGCTGCGGCGGTGGTTATTCGGATGATCCTCCGGCCCTTGCGGATCCGCGAATCGCATAGCTCTATAGACTCCTAGCGCCATCTCGTCGACGGGAGTGAGATTTACATGGCCGAATTATCCCGCATCTGTCCGTGGTGGCTGGCGCCGACTCTGGATAATCCTATTCGAAGGCTCGTCCACAACCCGGAGAAGATCCTCGGGCGGCTCATAGAAGAGGGAGATACCGTCCTGGATCTCGGGTGCGGCTCGGGGACCTTCACCATCGCCATGGCGAAGATGGTGGGCGAAGACGGGCGGGTCATTGCCGTGGATCTGCAGGACCGAATGCTGGATCTCCTGAGGAATAAGGCGGCGAAGGAGGGGCTATCGTCCCGAATAACCACCCACCAGAGCAAGCCGGATAGGATCGGCGTCTGCGACGAGGTCGATTTCGCCCTCGCCTTCTACATGGTCCACGAGGTCGCCGATCAAGGGCGATTCTTCGAGGAGGTCGCCTCCCTTCTGAAGGAGGATGCCTGCCTCCTGATCTCCGAGCCGAAGTTTCACGTCTCAGAATCCTCTTTCAGACGGATGAAGGAGGCGGCAGAGGGGGCGGGGCTTGCGCCGACCGACGAGCCGAAGATCAGGTTCAGCCGCAGCGTCCTCCTCCGACGGGGATGAGCAGTTCTCGTAATCTATTGCATCTGCAGGCCCCTTCCAGCCGATGTAACGACGAGGCTATCCGGGGGACCCTCTTCCGGACGGGGGATGAGCTCCAGGCCCATGTCGACGGACTCAAGAGACTCCAGGCCCGGACGGCGGAGGAGCTGGAGGCGCTCCTGGATGACTGGCATAAGGTGCAGGCGGATGGACCAGGAGACCAGAATACTTCGGATGCTTTCGGCCCCGGGGCAGGTCTTCCCGGCAGGAGGGGAAGGGCACCGGTACATTTTTAGAGGGTTGCGACTATCGGTTACCATGAGGGGGTTATTACGAATAGAGAGATCATTTTGGGACCGGGGATCTCGGCGGTGATGGCAGTGGTGGCGGTGACGGGCGCGGCACTGCTGCTGGCGGCCCTTCTCGCCACCTCTGCCTCCGCCGCGGCCTCCGCCGCAACAGCCGACGGGGCGGCGGACCTCATCTTGGACCTGAAGTACGGCCAGGCCGACCTCCGGGAGAAGGCAGCTCGATCCCTGGGCGCGGTCGCCGACCCTGAAGCCGTCGATCCCCTCATCACAGCAATAAACGACGACGCGGCAAAGGTCCGATCTTCCGCCATCTGGGCCCTGGGAGAGATCGGCGACCCCGGAGCCGTCGACCCCATCATCGCCGCTCTCAGGGACGCAGATGGGGACGTCCGGGGCGAAGCCGCAGAGGCCCTCGGCAAGATCGGCGACCATCGGGCCGTCGCTCCCCTCATCGATGCCGTAAAAGACGCCGAGCCGTCGGTCCGACTCAAAGCCGTCATATCCCTCGGGACCATAGGCGACCCGGCAGCCCTCGAGCCCCTCGCCTACCTCGCCCTCAGAGATGGGGACGCCGGGGTTAGGGGGGGCGCCGTCGACGCCCTCGGCAAGATCGGCGATCCCGGTTCTGTCGATCCCCTCATAAGAGCTTTGAGGGACTCCGACCCCGAGGTTGGAGGGAAGGCAGGCAAGGCCCTCGTCAAGATCGGCGAACCCGCGGCTTATTCCCTCATGGAGGCTCTGAAGGACGACGATCCCATCGTCCGGGCGAGGGCAGCCGCTGCTCTCGCTGAGATCGGCGACCTGGGGGCGGCGGGACCCCTCATAGAGGCCCACCTCTTGGAGGAGACGATCGCCCTCGACCCGGAGTCGGCCCTCGTCTGGGTCGGCAGGGGGCTTGCCCTCTACGATCAGGGGAGGTGCGAAGAGGCGATCCGGGCTTACGAGATCGCCATCACCCTCAACCCCCTCGACCCCTACCCCTGGAACAACAGGGGCGTCGCCCTCAGGGACATGGGCAGGTACATCGAGGCGATCGAGGCGTATGATGCGGCCATAAACCTCGATCCCGCTTACGCCCACGCCTGGTACAACAAGGGGATCGCCCTGGGAGAGCTGGGGCGCCACCATGAGGCGGTTATCGCCTACGAGGAGGCGATCCGCCTCGACCCCGAAGACGCCAGCGCATGGAACAACAAGGGCGTGATCCTCTACCTCATGGGCAGATATGAGGAGGCGGTCGCGGCCTACGAAGAAGCGGTCCGCCTCGACCCGGGATACACCCAGGGCTGGAACAACAAAGGCGTCGCCCTCTACGATCTCGGAAAGGAGGAAGAGGCGATAGAGGCGTACGATCTCGCCATAGGCCTCGATCCAGAATACGCCCACCCCTGGAACAACAAGGCTCTGGCCCTCAAGAGCCTGAAAAAGTATGACGAAGCCCTCCTCGCTTATGACGAAGTGATAGGCCTCGACCCAGAAGATCCCGAGGCCTGGTGGAACAGAGCCGCCGTCCTCCATGCCCTGGGAAGAGACGCCGAGGCCGAGGCGGCGTCCGCCAGGGCGGAGGAGCTGGAGGCATAGAGAATACAGGGCGCCGGCTTCCCCATCAGAAGATTTCTGAGGCTGAGCTTGAGCATGGGCGCATGAGATTATGGACCCTCCAGGGGCATGCCCATGGGAAACCCGCTATTGGTGATGGGATTCAATCTGGGATCTATCCTTTCGGCGCGGGTCCGATCTGAATGAAAAGTTTTTATCCAGCTATATTCAATTGTATCTTATGATTAATGCATCCATCATCAAGGTGACGGTCCTGATATGGGCTGTAATTTTGCTCTGCCCCCCGTCTTTTGCCCAAAGTGGAGGCTGGGAGGGATCAGCAGATTGGGGACCCGCTTCTGGAGAGATGGAAACGACATCCTCTGGCTGGATCCAGCCGCCGCCTGCTGAGACCTCCGATGCCTCTGAAGCCTACTTCCCCAGCAGCATCGCGGAGAGCTCAGGAGCCCTGATCGAGGAGGGGACGTCTCTACAATATAGCCGGGCATCATCTCCAACAGCTTCTGCGGGCGCTTTCGCGCTCATTCCTGGAGGGAGCCAGAACCTCTTCTGGATCGTCTCCAGCGATGGGACGCGGTACTGGCGGAGCGTAAACATACCCCTCTACCGTTACGCGAGGCTCCTCCTTATCCCCGCCAGCTCGGGGCCGCTGATCCTGGAGGAACGCTATCCCACAGGCCAAGTTCGGACCTACAACTTCGGAAACGTCTGGGCTGGCAATCAATACAGAATCTGGTTTTATGCCGACTCTCCGGGGACTTACCAGGCCAGGTACCAGATAGGAAACGGTCCCTACAGCGATATCCTGACGTTCCACGTAGGAGGGACGACCCCCGTTCTTCCACCGACCCAGCCCGGCGTCAGGCCCAACATCCAGATCATAACCCAGGCGGTGGACCCGGCGACGAACAGGGTCTACTACTCCACCAACCTACAGGGAAGACAGATCTTCAGGATCAAGGTCCTGGTGACGGGCCCCGACCTCTACAGGATCAGGTCCGTCCACTACCAGCTCCACCCGACCTTCAGCCCGTCGGAGCAAACCAGCAGAAACCCGTATAACAACTTCGAGCTGGAGCTGTGGACCTGGGGGGCGTTCAACATGCCCATCACCGTGACGACGACAGACGGGAGAACTTACAGATACGACTACTACTTCACCTTCGGCGAGCAGTTGAGGGACGCCCAGAGGAGGGGGGTGCCGTTTGTGAGGGTCCGGTGAACCTCTTCACCGGAGTTATCTCCACCCCCCCACCCTTCATTTCAGGAAGGGCGAGGGGACGGTCCGATCCTCACTCCCATGATGAACGTGATCCAGCCCCCCACCCTTCATTTCAGGAAGGGCGAGGGGACGGGGGGTCGGAGGAGGACGGAGATAGGGGCCTCTCGGGGTTTCCTTCAGGATCGATAGATCTTTCTTTGATGATGACCGCCACCATCTCCAGGAGAGTGGAGAATATTCGAATAAACCAGGTTCTGTCCTTACTCGCTCTGGCGGCCCTGGCTTCGCCGGGGGCCGCCGACAGGGTGGACGAACTCATCGGAGATCTCGATGACGGGGACTGGCAGATCCGGGCGGAGGCGGCCATGGCCCTCGGAGAGATCGGCGACGAGAGGGCGGTAGATCCCCTCGTCGAAGCCCTCAAAGACGATGTCCGCGAGGTGAGGCTGAACGCCGCCTGGGCCCTCGGGGAGACCGGGGATGAGAGGGCGATCGATCCCCTCGTCGTCGCCCTAAACGATCAGGTCAGGGAGGTCCGGTGTGTCGTCGCGATCGCCCTCGGCAAGATCGGGGATGAGAGGGCCATAGGTCCCCTCAAAGAGGCCCTCCTGGAGGAGGACGAGGTCGCCTCGATCGTATCCGGCGAAGCACTAGGGGATCGGGGATATGGAAGGGCCGTCTCCCCGGAAACGGTCCCTCAAAAGCCCGAAGGGTCCGTCGGCTGCCCCTGCATCCCCGATCTCTGCGATCATTGTGTCGTACAGCTCTGCTTTGCCAGCTCTCTTGTGAAACTGGGAAGAGACGAATATCTGGACCGGTTGACCCTGGCCCTTAGGGGAGAGGACAGGTATCTTCGCAAGGAGGCGATGGGCGCTCTCGTAAGGATCGGCGGTCCGGGGGCCGTCGATCTCCTCATCGAGGCTCTGAAGGATGAGGAGCCGAGGGTCAGATCGGAGGCAGCGAGGTCTCTCGGGGAGATTCGTGATCCCAGGGCCGTCGATCCCCTCATCGAGGCTCTGAAGGATGAAGACCCATGGGTCCGGTGGGAGGCCGCAAGAGCTCTCGGCGAGATCGGTGACAGAAGGGCCCTCGATCCCCTGGCCCATCTGGCATCAGAGGACGGGGAGAGGGGAGTTCGAGAGGCGGCGGGAAGGGCGCTGGAGAGGATCGGGTTCGGGGAGATGGAGATATGAGACTCTCTCGGATCTCTGCGATCGAGATATACGCCACCTTTACAGGATCTCGGCCTATCCAATATTTGCCGAGGATTTGCCGAGGCTTTCTGAGATGGAAAACCGAAAGATTCCAGGATGAATATTGGGGGATTAGAATGCTGTCGGAGATTGGCAAGAGATCAAAATTTAGAAGGATATGAGGCAGCTAATATGAGAATCAAAAAAATTTCGATCCATTCTGCATGGATTGCAGCGTTCTCCATGGTGCTATTGACGCTGAGCGCCCCGGTGGCTATCGCCGACGTCTTTCCCGCAGCTCCCTTCAACGGACTCCAGGTGAGCTACTCCGTCTCGGGAGCAACTCTGACCACTCCCGAAGATTCGGAGGGCTTCACCCTATCACGATCGGTCGGTGGCACTCTCACAGGTAGTGAGCTGACGATCTCAGGGGTGGCGACGGCGATGTACGGCTGGGGCGCGACGATTGACGTCAGCGTCATGGTCGACGGAAAGGAGGCGGAGACGTTTCACGAAGAGAAGTTCCCCGAGGGGGGTTTATTGCCTCGTGGCAAAGTCGCTGATCCCATGAGCCAGCCCTTCACCGTGACGGTTCCCATCCCCGCTGATGCCGAGTCGGCCAGCTTCTCCATCAGATTGGCGGGAAGCTTCAACGCCGGTCACCGGGGCGTGGTCGTCGAGGGGACTCTTGATAGATCGGCCCCGCAATCAGACCCTCAAGACGGATATGAGGCCGTCGAGGCTGGGATCCCAGATCCGAGGTTCAAGCCCAGGCCCTCAAAAGAACTGAAGCTCTACAAAATACTCCAGCTCTATGAGCAGAGGATACCGAAGGGGATAACGAGTTCGGGCAATAAGAACAACCTCCTTTCCGTTTTGCCATATTACGGAGATGAGTACGACGAATTCAAATGCGGCGGATACCAGGGCAAGGTCCTCCACTTATTGGATTCGTTGAGGTTCAGCGATGATCCCGAGGAGAGGGCTCTCCTCGACGAGTGGGATTATGGGCCCATAGAAGCCCTCTGGGGAGGTCACCAGGCTGTGGTGATCTATCCAAAGGGCACCGACTGGACCGATTCGGGGATAGTCCTCGACCCATGGATAGATCAGGAGCCAAAAACGTATGGTATACACCAATGGTCGGGGATCTTCAGCCCGGAAAATGTGGGCACTTCAATAAGTGGTTATGCAGGGGGACCTATATCGGGTCCTTTGGAAGCGGGTTCATTCTACGGGATCGGAGGTAGCAGCGTTTACGAAGGCACTCCTGAATATCCAACCGTCGGCGGTGACTACGTCGATCCGAAGGATAAGAAGCTCACCAAAGCCGAGATGAATTATGGTAGGAATCTTCCAGAGGAGACGAAAGATAAGTTGAATCGGCTGACAGAACACCAGAGACGGGTCTGGATCAAGACGAAGATGGCAGAAGAGAACAAGAATGGGAGAGCAGTAGGCTTCTCTCCGGTGAACCTCTATCTGGAGGACGAAGACGGGAAGATCACCGGATTTCCCGGAGGCGTTCCCACAGCGGAGATAGAAGAGATCTCCATGAGAAGGTTCCCACTTGGCGACGGGACGTACTGGACGGAGCTGGAATGCCCTCAGAACAGATCTTATTATCTGATGGCGGAAGGCACCGATGAGGGGAAAGCCGACATCTTCATGGTCTACGGGATGGGCGTCTCGGAGGCTCGATCCGTTTACAGGTACCAGATGGACGTCTCTTCGGGCGAGATATTTGCGGCTCTGCCCGATTATAGGGGAGGCATCCTCTACTCCTCCAGCAGCGGATCGATCAATCCGGAAGAGATCGAGACGATAGACCGGTCCTGGCTAGACTCCAAGCCCGAGATAGTCGCTCCTCCAGAGTATGAAATCGATATCGAAGACGAGGAGATCTTCAGCAGCAGCAACATCTACGCCGTCTCCAGCAACCCCACGGCGCTCGCCACCTTCTCGATAGACTCGCCTCTCTTGGTGACCTTCGTTATGGACTATCACTATCAAAACCAGGGTAAACCTCCGGGGACGATAGCGCTGCGCCATGACGATGGGACCGTCTACGGTCCCTGGGATGCGGTCGGTAGAGAGGGCCAGGGGGGCGTGAATAACGCTTACTGGGAAGTCTGGCCGTACGCCTTCATCAAGCCGGGGAGCTATACGATCATCGACAGCGATCCGGAGACCTGGTCGCAGAACCTGGCGTCGGAGGGCAGAGGGATCAGCGTCGTTCGGGGGGTTTACGTGGCGGAAGATCCAAGCGCCCTGGATGAACCCGCCATCGAGCCTTCCACCAGAGATCCGGAGGACGGGGACGGAGCGACTGGGGCCGAGGCCCAAGAATTCGTCCAGTGGGCGGTAGCCGCCACCGCCAGCAGCGAGTATTCGTCCACCGGGTGGTCCGCCTTTCAGGCGACGGGAGAGCCGGACACCTATCCCGACCACGGGGATATAACGACCGCCTGGGCTTCGCTGGAAGAAGACGAGGGCATCCAGTGGCTCGACCTGGAGTATGAGGTCCCCGTCTGGATAACCAGGGTTGAGATCTACGAGACCTATAACCCCGGGGCGATCGCTGGAATCGAGATTTACGACCAGGACGGCGAGCTCCACCTCGCTTGGGAGGGCAGGATGGAACCGGCGACGAAGGCCCGGATCTCCACCATCGATATCGACGCCGACTTCCCCTCAGACCGGATCAGGATCATCCTGGATACGAGGAGGGTCTCCGGCTGGAACGAGATCGACGCCGTCGCCCTGATAGGCACCCGATCTCTCCCTCAATCCGACCTCTGGAGCTACGGGGAGGTTCTCATCGACGCGCCTCCCGGCGGCTGGGAGGGGATCGAAGCGGGAGAGGCGATATAGAGGAGGGCGATGAAGATGAGGTTCGACCCTCCTACGGCCATCGATAGCCTGGTCCTGGCCCCGAACCGGTGGTAGGTCGCAAACACCCCCCCAGCTCTGGGGGCGTCTCCTCGTCCCTGATGGACCCGATAGCGTCCCCGGATCGCCGCCGGGTCCGCAGACGACACCGGTGAGCAGCCTATAAATCCGCCGATGCCATCTGAACAGTCTATATGAGGATCCACAGCCTCCAGCACGTCCCCTTCGAGGGGCTCGCGACGATCGAGGATTGGGCGATATCGAGGGGCTACACCATCTCCAGGACCCTCCTCTTCCGGGGAGAACCCCTCCCGGATCCTGCGGAGTTCAACTGGCTCGTCGTCATGGGCGGCCCCATGAACGTCTACGAGGAGGAGAGGTACCCCTGGCTCGCCCAGGAGAAGGACCTCATCCGAAGGGCGATCGATGAGGGGAAGGTGGTCCTGGGGATATGCCTGGGGGCCCAGCTCATCGCCGACGTCCTGGGCGGAAAGGTGCTAAAAAACAAAGAACGAGAGATAGGCTGGCATCCCGTCAGCCTGACGCCGGAGGCAAAAAGATCTGAGACATTCGGCGTCCTTCCCGAGAAGTTCGTCGCTCTCCACTGGCACGGCGACACCTTCGAGATCCCGCCCGGCGCGATCCATACGGCGAAGAGCGAAGCGTGCGAAAATCAGGCATTCCAGCTCGGAAGGGCGATAGGGCTGCAGTTCCACCTGGAGGCGACGGCGGAAGGTATCGAGAACCTCATCAGAAACTGCTCTGAAGAGCTCGCAGGCGGCGGGAGGTTCGTCCAGGACGCGGTGGAGATCCTCGCCGGCTTTGACGCCATCTCGGAGATGAACGGGCTCATGGAACGATTTCTGGACGAGGCGGTGAGGTTGTACCGCGAATGAGGGCGCCATCTCCCAAACAAGAGCTTGTTTTACGGAACCCGGATCTAGCGCTTCATAACCTCGGCGAGAACGATCCCGAAGATGAAGGCCACACCGACGTTGGTGAACAAGGCCAGAAGAGCCATGCTGCCGGTGAGGAGGGGCGCATCCGTCCTCAGGCCGCACCTTCCCAGCTCCAGGGCGACGAAGAGGAGGAGCGCCCCGAATAAGCCAATCGGAAGAAGGGCGAGAGCCTCGGGACCGGCAAAAAAGAATGCCACAACGAGGAGGATGACCCCGCCGATGACGGTGGCAAGGCCCGTCTTTGCTCCGAAACGGCGGTGGGCTGCAAGGCCGCCGGCCCCGTGGCACATCGGAAAGCCCCCGAAGGGGACCGAGATGAGGTTCATGACGCCCATGCTGACGCAGAGCTGGTCGGGCTTGATTCGTTTCTTGAAGAGGTCCTGGGCGGTGAGGGCAGCCGCCACCGTGGCGTTGGTTAGGGCGAGAGGGATCTGGGGCAGGACGAGATGCCACCCTGACCACAAAAAGTCGACAAAACCGGGAACGGGCAGAAGATCGATCGAGATCATCTGAATCTCGGGGGCTCCTTTTGTGAAGATGCCGTATCCGATGCCGATTGCGAAGACGACCAAGATGGAGAGGTCGGGAAGGTTCCAGCGACTTTTGGCGACGAGGAAGAGAAGGACGATGCCGATAGAGACCGATGAGAAGAATAAGTCCTGACTGATGAAACCCAATGACGTCCTGAGGAGAATGAGGCCGAGCCCCAGCTGAACCCCGCGAACGACGCTCTCCGGAATCAGACCCTGCAGCCGCCTAAATCCCCGGAAAAGCCCCAGGGCTAAAAGCGCCGCCCCCAGGATCATCCCCGAGGCCGCGATCTCTCCAGATGTCAGCTCTTCGGCGATGGCGATGGCGCCGATCGCCTTCATCGGCTCAACAGACATCGGAATCCCGTAATGAATTCCCATAACGATGTACCAGACGCCGAAAAAGAGGAGGGCGGGCCCCAGGTCCACCTCCGATACGAGGGCTGCACCGAGGACGATCGGAAGGACCGTTGCGAAATTTCCCATCGATCCTGAGATTTCGTGAAGGATCGCGTTTGAATTGTACGTTTTTTCGGGCTCGTTCATGGACTGATAAAAGTTATGGACCCGCACGCTATATGTTCATTTCTAGTCGATTCGATTGGATGAAGACGGTCTATCTTCTGCTAAATGATCCACCAAAAATCGCTCAGACGTTCGTCCTCTCCCTTTTCCTCAGCTCCTTTGGTGTGCTGTTCCAGGCCCCGATATCCTGGATGTGCTGCTCGTCCACCCACCCGCTCTTCGCCTCTTCTCGATGGTCGAACTGGCGCACGTAGGGCTTGATGTCTAGGAGGGGCGTTCCGTCCAGGACGTCTATTCCGGAGACCTCCAGAACGTTGCCCCTGACCGCCAACAGCCCCACAATGGAGATTCCTATGGGATTTGGTCGGTTGAAGTGGCGTATGGCGAAGATCCCGCGCTCCTTCTCCCCATCAAGAAAGGGCTTCTGGAGGAGGGTGCAGCCCGTCGCCCGATGGAAGTGATAGAGGAGGATGATGTGGGAGAAGGACTCCAGGTCGTTCAGCCCTGGGACGTACTCGGGAAAAAGCTCCACCTCGCCTTTGGAGGAACTGTTGAAAATCCCCTGGATGGGGGTCTCCTCATGATTCGTATACTCAGAATGGATGATTCCGATGGGTCGATATCGGATATCCATCGTCCTTGTTTCCATTTTTCCCGTTTCCTTTGTCATATTGTCCACTCTTCATGCATGATTCATGAACTTCTCGGCGTTGCTGGACGAGCGAGACGAGTAGTACGAGTTCGTGTGGGCATCACCGCACCGGTGAGGGGTTTCGCATTGAAGACCTTCTCTGCGGGACCCGAGTGGATCACCTTTCCCTCCTCCAGGAGGAACACTCTGTCGCCGATGCTGACCACATCTCGGAGGTCGTGGGTGACGACTATGCTCGGAACGCCGAAGTTTCTGATCAGAATCCTCAGCTCCTTTCTCATCTCCGCCTGCCTCCTTATGTCGAGAGCTGACAACGGCTCGTCCAGCAAAAGAAGGCGAGGCTCGATCGCAAGAGCCCTTGCAAGAGCCGTACGCTGCTTCTGCCCTCCAGAGATGTTCACGGCCTTTGCGTCTCTCATCCCCCACAGGTCGAAGACCTCCAGCTGTTCTTTCACCTTCACCTCAATCTTTTGCCTGGAGAGGCGACGGGTGCGCAGGCCAAAGGCCACGTTCTCGTAGACGCTCAGGTGAGGGAAGAGGGCGTAGTTCTGGAAGACGTACCCGATGTTCCTCATTTCCGGGGAGAGGTTTATGCGGAGGCTGGAGTCGAAGAGGGGCTCGCCCGCAAGGGTGATCTCGCCTGAGTCCGGAGAGAGGAGCCCCGCCACCATGTTGAGAAGGGTACTCTTGCCGCAGCCGTTCTCTCCCACCAGCATCAGGATCTCGCCCTCTGGAACGTTCAAGGAGACGTCCAGGTCGAAGTCCCTCAGCTTCTTTTTAACATCAATTTCTAACATCGTTCTTGTACATCCTGCGGGTCAATATCTTGACAAGGGCTATGATTGCAAAGGAGAAGGCCACCAGTATCAGTGCGAGACATAAAGAGATCTTAAGATCGCCCTGCATCGCCGTGTAGATCGCAAGAGGCATCGTCTGGGTCCTGCCCTGGAAGTTTCCGGCGAACATTATCGTCGCCCCGAACTCGCCAAGAGCCCGGGCGAAGGCCATGATCGCCCCTGAGATCAGGCCGTTTGTGGCTATGGGAAGCGTCACGGTGAAGAAGACGCGGGTCCGGCTGGCTCCGAGAGTCCGGGCGGCGTTCTCGAATACCAGGTCCACGTCCTCGAAGCTGATCCTCGCCTGGCGCAGGTAGAAGGGCATCGAGACGAATACCTGGGCCACCACCACCGCCACCGTGGTGAAGGCGATGTTCACGCCCCCGGCGTGCAGATGCTGGCCAAGAACCCCCATCCTGCCGAAGGCCATGAGCAGGGCGATCCCACCCACCATCGGCGGCATGATCACCGGAAGTTCGATCAGGGAGTCTGCGATCTCCTTTCCAGGGTAATCGAACCGGGCGTTCAGGTAGGAGAGAGGCGTTCCCAGAATGATCACTATTACCACCGTGATGGTGGCGGTGAAGAGGCTCAAGGTCAGAGCGTCCGTCACCACCGGGTCCCGAAGAGACTGGAACGCCATCCCCGAAGCGCTTTTGATGAAGAGGGAAGCCACCGGGAGGGCTATGAAGGCGGCTGCCAGGACCAGGAGGAGGGCAAGCCCGACCTTGAGGGCCCTTCTCCTGACCCCTGAGATCCCCTCTTCTTTGATCCTGCGCCAACCAAAGCGCCGCTCAAACTGGCTGGAAACCATACTTCTCCAGGACCGCCCTGCCCTCTGTCGACCTTACGAACTCGATGAATCTTGCGGCCTGGTCGGGGTTTTCCGACTCCTTCAGCCTTCCGAGGGGGTACTCGGCCACCACGCTGTACTGGTCTGGGATCTCCACCTTTGAGACCTGCTCGGATAGCTCGGGTGATATGTCGGACTGGTAGGCAAATCCCGCATCCGCTTCTCCCAGGGCGATTTTTGATACCAGGTGGCTTACCGACGTCTCCTGACTGATGACGTTACTCATGACGGCCTCTCGATACTTCGGACCGTAGGTTGAATCGTTTGCGAGTTTATCCAATACCTGAAGGGTGTAGCTACCAAAAGGCGCATCCTTGACCCCTGTGATGATCATCACCCCAGGCTCTGCGAGATCCGAGAAGCTCTGGATATCGGCGGGGTTATCTGCCGGAACTATCACCACCATCCTGTTCTCGGTGAAGATGGAGACGGTATCGTTGTCCATGAACCCCTCCGCCATCAGGGCGTCCATGTGCTTTTTGTTGGCGGAGATGAAGACGTCGGCGATGGCTCCCTGTTCTACCTGGGTTCGTATCGCCTGAGTCCCGTCGAAGTTCAGCATCACGTCAACGCCGTTCTCATCCTCGTAGATCTGGCCCATCTCGCCGAAAGCCCCGGTGAGGGAGGCCGCACAGAAGACGACGAGCTCCTCTGAGCTGCTCCCTCCGGCGAGAGATGCGATCACGAAGATCGCCAAGATCGGTGCAACTAATTTCTTAATCAAGTATATCCCAACCCGAACCCGTTAAACGGACAATTTGAATAGTAGGATCCTCACACCTCATACTTCGGGTCCGGATAGGTGGCGAACCCGTGATCGGCAAAGACCGCTTTTCCTTCTTCCGAGGCGACGAAGTTCATGAACTTCTCAGCCATCTCCTTCTTTTCGGAGAAGACGAGAGTTCCGATGGGAACGACCTTGATCCCGTTCATCTCCTGGGTTATCTCGACCTTCTCCATCGTCTCGGGATCATAGAGGTCTTTCCAGACGATGGCAGCATCGGCCTCTTCCATCGATATGTAGACCAAAAGCTCGGTTACAGTTACTGAAAAGGTGACGACGTTCTCTTCGACCTCTTCCCAGATCCCAAGATCCTCCAGCATCTTCTTTGAGACCTTTCCGATGGGAGGACCCTGGGGATCGCCGAGGGCGACCCTAACGCCGGGCTCTGCCAGGTCTTCAAGAGACTGTACCCCTGCAGGGTTTCCCTTCGGGACGATGATGCAGGGGACGTGATAGACGACGTTTGCAGTCTCGTCGACGAACCCCTTCTCGATCGTCGAGTCGATGTAAGATCGAGCCCCGGGCATGTAGAGGTCCCCGGTCTGGTAGAGCTCGATCTGGATGAGGAGCTGGGCTGCTCCGCCGAAGGTGTACTCAATCTTTATCCCCTCCTGCTCCTCGAAGAGGGCGGCGATCTCCTCCATCGGCTCTTTCAATCCTGCGCCACAATAAACGAGGAGGGAATCCTCGGCAGCAAGCCCCGCGACTGCGAGGTTTGCAGCGAGGATCAGTCCGATCATGATTGATAAAGCGCTGTATTTCATTGGGACACCTTGTTGTAAACATAATAATAAACATAACTCCAGGAAGGTAAACATATATGTTTACCTAGGCCGGTTGAGTCCAACTATGGCATGAAGTATATGAAGTTGTCGGGACCTGCAACCGTCAGAAAGCTAGATTGTTCATCTCAGCCTTCTGGTTACCTTGTCAACGATCCCTCTCGTTCATCTCCACGATGGTGTTGGCTATTTCGTCCACAAGTCCCGTCGTCCCCTCGTACCCGAGGACCATCTGACGGGACGCTCCGAACCGATCATGATTGGGAAGACCCACCCTCAGCAGGGGTATATTCTCGGCCTTCGAGATCTGCCTGCCGGTGAAGGGGCCGATCAATAGCTCGATATCGTTTCTTGCCACCGCCTCGTGAATCTCGGAAAAGTCCACCCCGCTCAGAACCTCAGATCCGGGGGTCAGACCCTCGCCCCTCCTGACGAACTCCGCGTTCTTCGACCCGGTGGCGATCACCCTCGGGTCCATCCCCATCTCGCAGAGGAGCTTTGCCACTCCCAGCGCCATCTCGGTGTCTCCAAAAACCGCGGTTCTGACCCCTGCGACCAGCTTGTGGCAGTCGACGATGGCGTCCAGGAGACGGCCCCGGTCCCTCTCGTACTTCTCGGGAAGGCCCAGATCCGTGATCTCTTCGAGCTTTCCGACGAACCTGTCCGTCTGCTCGACCCCGATGGGCAGAGGCAGTACGGTGTGATGCACGCCGAACTCCTTTTCGAGGTAATCTCCAGCGCCTCCGCCCCAGACCGATCCCCCGACGGTCAGGGTCTCTCTGGAGTTTGCCATCTCATTTATCTCGGCCAGGGGCGTACCGCCCTCGGGGATCTTGAGATAGGTGGCGGCGAGAGGAGCATCGAAGGTCTCAGAGATGTCAGGAAGGAGGGTGTAGTCAAAGCCGCATCCCCAGTCCTCCAGCATCGACTTTATGTATCTGACCTCCGCCGGGGAGATGATCGACCCGATCACCAGGTTAAACCTGGCGTTCGACCGACTCCTCTTCGCCAGGGTCTTGACGATCGCCTTCAGGGCCTCGTTGTAGCCCTCCTCGTGAGATCCCGAGTAGCTGGAGGTCGATGCCGGGATTATGGCGACGTCCCTTGCATGAGGCTCTTCTCGCTGAAACTCCTTTGCGATCTGGACGACGTCGTCTCCGATCGTCTCTGCTAGACAGGTGGTGGCGATGCCTATGACCCTGGGACTGTAGCCCTGGATCACGTTCAAGAGCCCCTTTTTGAGGTTAGCGGCTCCGCCGTAGACGGCGCCCTTCTCGCTCAAAGCCGACGAGGCTATGTCCACCGGCTCTCTGAAGTGGTGGGCTAGGTGGAGGCGCATGTAGGTGCTGCACCCCTGGGACCCGTGGAATATGGGCATGCAGCCCTCGATCCCCTTGAAGGCCATGACGCTGCCCATCGGCATGCACATCGAACAGGGGTTGACAGTCGCATAGTTCTCAGACAACCGTCTCGCCTCCTGCATCGATAACGCCGCTCACCTCTCGTCTCATCTCCGTCCCGATCTCCGTTCTTATCTCTGTCTGATCCACTCCGATTTCTGTTTCAACCTCACTTCTCATCAGCGCTCCACCGACCCTCTCCACTGGGAGATTCCAGACGGGGCTGTTGATGGTGATGTCCACCTCTCTTGCAAAGTTGACGATGCCGTCGAACCCCTCGAAGGTGGTGGTCCTGTCGTGGTTGAAGTCGCAGAAGGCGACCCCCAGCTTGTAGGCGAGAAACCGCTCCTTCACCCCCGCGACCAGGAGGTCGGCCCCCTGCTTAACCAGAAGCTCCTTCAGCTCCAGGGGGTTTGCGTCGTCGATGATGACCGTCCCCTCCTTGACGATGTAGCTGATCTTTTTGTAGTCGTCTCTGCTGCCGGTCTGGGTTCCTATGATCACGACGTCCATCCCTATCTCTCCAAAAGCCCTCACTAAAGAGACGGCTTTGGCGGCGCCTCCCATGTATATGGCGGCCTTCTTTCCGGCAACCCTGCTCTTGTGCCGCTCGATCTCGGGCGCGATCCTCGCCGTCTCCCTTGCGATGATCTCCTCGGCCCGCTCCATCATCCCCGGATCTTCGAAGAATTCGGCCGTCGTCCTGAGGGCCGAGGAGATGTCACCGATCCCAAAGAAGCTCACACGCCTGTAAGAGATGCCGTATTTTTCTTCCATCTTCTTTGCTAGATACGTCATGGAGCCGCTGCACTGGACCAGGTTCAGCTTCGCTTTGTGGGCACGCTGGATCTCTTCGACCCTGGAGTCGCCGGTGAAAGATGCGATTACCTCGACCCCCATCTCCTCGAAGAGGGGCAAAACATTCCAGAGGTCGCCTGCGACGTTGTACTCGCCGAGGAGGTTTATGGCATAGGGGCTCTTTGGCACGTAATCCCGGGTTCCTAAGAGCTCGAAGAGGGCGTTGCATGCCGCCTTGTACCCCTCGTTCTTGTTGCCCCGAAACCCCTCCGACATGACCGGTATGACAGGTATGCCCAGGTCGTACGATGCGGATTTGCAGACGGCTTTCAGATCGTCTCCGATCACGCCGACTATGCAGGTCGAGTAGACGAAAGCCGCTGGCGGCCTGTACCGGGCCGCAAGCTCTCTAATCGCTCCCGCCAGCTTCTTCTCCCCGCCGAAGATGACGTCGGCCACCTTCATATCCGTCGAGAAGCTCTTTTTGTACAGGGTCGGCCCGCTGGTGCTGCTCCCCCTTATGTCCCAGGTGTAGCTGGCGCATCCTATCGGTCCGTGAACGAGATGGAGAGCATCGGTTATGGGGTTTAAGACCACGCGGGCGCCGGAGTAGACGCAGGCTCTCTGGCTGACGGCTCCCGCCAGGCTCTCGTTGCTACAGGCGAGGGGAACCGGGTCGGTCCCGCTCTTCTGCTTGATGTGATCCGCCCTCTCGTCGAAAGTCTTGATGATTCCCATGATCATTCCTCCTAGAGTACCAGCTCGAAGTGGGCCTCGTCAGCGTCTCGGTCCATCCTCTCCAGGAAGGCGTTTCCTATCATCTCGACGAGCCTTGCAGCACCCCAGTATCCGAGGGTCGGGAAGTAGTGCAAATTGGCCCTGTCGATGATCGGAAAGCCGACCCGCACGAGAGGTATGTCTTCAGCCCGGGCGATGTACTTTCCAAAGGAGTTTCCGATCAACATATCCACTGGCTTGTTCTTGATCTTCTGGTGGAGAAGGAATAGGTCGCCAGTGATCGCCTCGCAAGCGGGGGCGACGCTTTGGATCTCCTTTTCGAAGAGCTTGTCGAAAGTTCCGGTGAGGGCGTAGACCGGCTCTGCCCCCAGGTCCGCCAGCATCCCCACGATGCCGATCACCGTGTCGGGGTCGCCGTAGACTGCGATCCTTTTGCCGTGGAAGTGGGGATGGGCGTCGGTCATCATGTCCACGAGCCTTCCTCTCTCGTCTTCAAGCTCGGGAGGTATCGGAACCCCCATCAGCTCTGAGACCTCCATGACGAAGGTGTCGGTGTTCCTAATCCCGATCGGCATCGGGCCGACAACTGCCGGGATCCCGAACTTGCCCTTCAGGACCATGGCCCCTGAAGCTCCCGCGCACCTTCCAAGGGCTATCGTTCCCGTGGAGTTTGCGGTGTCCTCGAGGTCGGGGATCGTCGTCCCTCCAGGAGGGTAGAGGTCGCCGGACTCGGGCAGGAGCGGCGCATCGAAGACACCCGTGATGTCGGGAAATACTATGAAGGAAACTCCCATGATCGAGAGGAGCCTCTTGATCTCCCGTATGTCTCCGGGCTCGAAAAAGCCAGGTATTATGTTCAACTTCCCGTTCGGCTCCCCCTTTTTGGCGAAGGTCAGGGCGATCGCCTTGACTGCGTTGTCGTAACCAGTTATGTGGGACCCGACGTAGCTTGGAGTGCTGGCGATGACGACCTTCATCTCGGGATCGAAGAAGGGCTCGTACTTGATCTCCTCCATGAAGGAGACGACGTCGTCGCCTATAGTCTCCGATGAGCAGGTCGTGTTGATGGCCAGAACCTCCGGACGGTAGAGCTTGGTGATGTTCTCCACCGCCTCTTTCAGGTTGTTTCTGCCTCCGAAGACGACTGAGTCCTCGGTGAAGGAGGTGGTGGCGGCGATCGAAGGCTCCCTGTAGTGGCGGGAGAGGAGCATCCGAAGGTACGAGGAGCACCCCTGCGAGCCGTGGGTGAGAGGCATGCAATTATGGATGCCCTTGTAGGCAAGCTCCGCTCCGATGGGCTGGCAGATCTTGGCGGGGTTTATCGCCAGAGTATCTCTTTCCACGATATCCTTTGGAGTGTAATCAAGCACCGGTATCACCCATCCATGGTGGAGTTACGAACTTCCAGGTCGGGCTGTTGATGGCCATGTCCATATCTCTTGCAAAGTTCACGAAACCCTCAAAGCCGGTGTAAGGGCCGCTGTAGTCGTAGGAGTGCATCTGGCGCGAGGGGATGTGCATCTTCTGAAAGACGTACTTGTCCTTGATACCAGAGCAGAAGATGTCGATCTCCAGCTCTTTGACCAACCTTTCGCACTCCTGGTGGCTGTAGTCGTCTATCATTATCTGGCCGTCTTTCATATGGGGCAAGAGCCCCTCGTAGTCCATCAGCCTAGGTATCTTCTCCTTTTTCTTCTGGATCATCTCGTCGTCGTAAGGAGAGACGACGTTCGGGTCGCGCTCGTAGTGGATATCTTCCAGGATCTTCGACCTGCCGGTATGGACGATGTCGGAGAGGGCACCTCTTCCCTCGTAGTCGTCTCGGTGGGCGAACTCGTAGCCTGCGACCACCACCTCCATCCCCAGGGTCTCGAACATGTTCCTGATGTGGTGGGCGCGAGACCCTCCCACCAGGAGCATCACCCTCTTTCCGGCAAGCCTTCTTCTGTACATCTCTATGATCGGCTCGATCTTCGCCATCTCCTCGGCGATCACCTCCTCGGTTTTTGCCTTCAGACCGGGGTCGTCGAAGAAGGCTGCCATGTCCCTCAGGGTGTCGATCGTATCCTTCACGCCGAGGTAGTTGACCTTCAGCCAGGGTGTCCCGTACTTCTCTTCCATCATCCGGTTGGTGTAGTTGATCGACCGGTGGCAGAGGAGGATGTTCAGCTTGGCATGGTGGGCTCTTGCTATCTCATGGAAGGAGGCGTCTCCGGTGAAGGAGCTGATCGGGTTGTAGCCGATCCTTTCCAGGAGGTCTTTGACCACCCAGTAGTCGCCGCCGATGTTGTACTCGCCGAAGACGTTGACAGCGAAGGGTCCAGGGTCCTCCATATCTTCGGTCCCCACCAGGTGCTCCATCAAGGCGTTGGAGGCTATGTGGTGGCCAGCGGACTGGCTCACGCCCCTGTACCCCTCGCACCGGAGCGGTATCACCTTGATCTTGAGGTCCTCTTCGGCCTTCCTGCAGACGGACTCGATGTCGTCTCCGATGAGGCCGATGGGGCAGGTGGCAAAGACCGCGATGCATCCGGGCTTGAAGATGGAGTAGGCCTCCCTTATCGCCTTGGCCAGCTTCTTTTCAGAGCCGAAGACTATGTCCGTCTCCTTGACGTCGGTGCTGAAGCAGTAGGCCCCGAAGTTGTCCTGGCCCTCCTCGGCCTTGGCGAGGTTCCTTCTCATCCCCCACGTGAAGTAGGCACAGCCTATGGGGCCATGGATTATGTGGAGGATGTCCTTGATGGGACCGAAGACAACGCCCTTGGCGCCGGCAAAAGCGCAGCCCCTGTTGGTCAAAATCCCCGGAACCGTCCTGGAGTTGGCCTCGATCTTCTGCTCGACCTTGCACGAGTCCTTGACGACGAGGTGCTTTCTCCGATCCTTCGCGGTCTTCTCCGGGAAGTCCTCGTAGATCTCTTCTACTATTCTTTGGCTCTCAGCAACGCTTACCGGCCTTTTTTCATCGGTTTTCGAGGTCATGAGACGGCCTCACTGCCACGCTCGCCCGTCCTTATTCTGACGGACTCTTCGATCGGAGAGACGAAGATCCTGCCGTCGCCGATGTTGCCGGTCCTGTTGACCCTGGTGATCACGGCCACCACCGCTGGCACGAACTCGTCTTCCACCACCACGGATATCATCCTCTTGGGCAGAAACTTCACCGACCCCTCTCGTAGCTCCTCTAGATCTGAGGGGTATACGATCTCCAGGCCTCGTTGCTTGCCCCGCCCCTGGGCCTTGTAGGCTGTGAAGGCGGGAAAGCCGACGGTGTCCAGAGCGTTCTTCGTCTCCTCCATCTTCTTCATCTGGATGATGGCTACCACCTCTTTCATCTATAGCCCCCTGGCACCGGTCCTGATGGTGTGGGCCTCCTCGACAGGGGTGACGAAGATCTTGCCGTCGCCGATATTTCCGGTCCTGGCGCTCTCCTCGATCACTCTCACCGCCTCCTGCAGCCTATCGTCGTCGACGACGATCATCAGCATCGTCTTTGAGAGGCTGTCGTAGACCATCTCGCCCACCCTGATCCCCTTCTGCTTTCCCCTGCCGAAGACGTCCAGCTTGGTCAGGGCCACAAATCCGGCCTCCTCCAGGGCGTCCGCAACTCTGTCTACCTTCTCGGGCCTTACGATGGCCCTTATCATCTTCATGCTGCAACGCCCCATTCTGCCATTACCTCTTCCAGCTCTTCGTACTCCATCGGTTTGGGGATGACGAACATCTCGTTCTCGTCGATCTTCTTGGCGAGGCTCAGGTACGCCCTCGCCTGGTCGGAGTCCGGCGCGTACTGTATCACCGTCTGCTTGTGGATCTCCGACTGGTGGACGACGTTGTCCCTCGGCACGAACTGGATCATCTGGCTTCCGAGCTTTTCGGCGAAGGCAGAGACGAGCTCCTCTTCCCGGTCGACCTTTCGGGAGTTGCAAATTATGCCGCCGAGCCTGATGCCGCCGGATTCGGCAAACTTTTTAATTCCCTTGCAGATGTTGTTCGCAGCGTAAAGGGCCATCATCTCCCCCGAGGCCACGATGTAGATCTCCTTAGCCTTCCCCTCTCTGATCGGCATGGCAAAGCCTCCGCAGACGACATCTCCCAGGACGTCGTAGAAGACGTAGTCCAGGTCGTCGGAATAGGCTCCCAGGTTCTCCAAGAGGCCGATGGAAGTGATGATGCCCCGGCCCGCACAGCCGACTCCAGGCTCCGGACCTCCGGACTCGACGCATTTTATGCCGCCGAATCCATCCAACATGACGTCTTCCAGGGTCACCTCGCCCTCCTTTCGGAGGGTGTCCAAAACCGTAGGCTGCCTTCTTCCCCCGATCAGCATCTTGACGGAGTCCGCCTTGGGGTCGCATCCGATCTGCATTATCTTCTTATTCATCGTTGATAGGGCTGCGGTCAGGTTCTGAGTCGTCGTAGACTTGCCGATCCCGCCTTTTCCGTAGATTGCTATCTGTCGCACCTATTTACCACCTCCAGCACGTTGGTTATTCTACCGGCATATAAGGAGCTATTTGAGAAGATATGATGCATTTTATTGGCCATAAATGAAATTGATCAAAAATTATGATGTTATAATGAGGATTCATAATCTGTAATAATTTGTATTTAAAAATCTCAAATATCTCCATATATGGAGGGGTTCAAAAATGCAGCGAGGTGGGGGGAAGGTGAATATTTCTACATGGGCGATCCAGGCCCAAGGCAGCAAGATCCGGGAGGATGCACCTCGCCGGAGCGCGGAGATCGTCGTTCTCCCCTCCCTCGATCGCGGCGGCGAGCTCGATCGGAGGATGCGATCATGAGCGAAAAGGAGGGCGATCTGGCGAAAGGATCGGATAAATTCGTCGTCACCATCTCCTTCGACGAGGAATCTGCTGGCATATTCAGAGATCTGAAGAAGGATCTGGTGGGATCTCAAAGCGAGCTATTGAGAACGGCGCTGAGGTTTTACAGCAGACACAAAGCCCTCTTCGAATCCCTCGACGGTGATCGGATCTACGCGTATACGCAGATGCTCTCCGACGGCGAGCACGTCATACTGGATGTCGATCACTGGATAATATTTTTGAAATTCATCGAGTCGCATCCTGATAAAGAGAAGTTCTGGGAGATGCATCAGAGAGTATCCCAGTCCCATGCCGAGGAGTTCATCCATAAGAACCACGATATTGAGGCCGTATTCCGGCGGCTGGAGGCCTGCAACCTCTTTAAGTTAATCAGGACTTCCGAGACGGACTTCACCCTGATCCTGGGATACGACGTTCCTAAGAAGTTTATCAGGACTGAAATTGAAGACATCTTCTCCAGGATGGGAAGTCGGGCGGAGATAAGAGAGGGCCTGTCGAAGATCAGGGTCAAGATCCTGCCTGCGAAATGAATGACAAAAGGCGAGGTATCCCATCGAGAGAGGTGGAGAGGACCCCTGCCAGGTGCGGCGAAATGGTCTCGACCTGGCATCCCGGCGACCGCCCCAAGGCCCCGCCCGCTCACCGATGGGGATCCCGGATACAAACCCCACCGGTTCACGCCACTCCTTGTGCTGTCGGATTCGGTCCCGCCCTCCTTCTCCCAACCCATCCCCTCCGCGCTCTATCCTCCAGCTCTATTATACCAAAAAAAGCTCGATTGATCTGAAAAGCTCGATTCCTCAGATCGGCCGAGATTTCAATCGGCCATCGCCAGATTGATACGGCAAGGGGTTTTGGTCCTTCTTTTATCAGACCGGAACATATAGGGTAAGCTCTTTTCATACCCCATATGAAACCTTATCAAATCTCTTTATAAATCCCCGGCGGTATTCCGCCCTTCAGACGAGCCACATCCGTTGACGGCTCGAAGGGACTATAACCCGTGAAGATCAATTGGTGGTGAATTATGGTTTTAGACAGCGGTGATACGGCCTGGGTCCTGGTGGCCACGGCGATGGTGATGCTGATGATACCGGGGGTCGGGCTCTTCTACGGAGGCCTCGTCCGAAAGAAGGACGTCGTCTCCATGATCGGCCTATCCTTCCTGGCCCTGGCCCTGGTCAGCGTCCAGTGGGTGCTGGTCGGCTACAGCCTCTCCTTCGGGACCTCAGTGGGCGGATTCGTAGGCGGCCTCGACTTTCTGGGCCTCCGGGGAGTGGGCATGGACACCGGCGACGGAACGATACCCGACCTCCTCTTCATGGTCTTCCAGCTCGTCTTCGCCGGGATAACCCTCGCTATAATAACCTCTGCCGTCGCCGAGAGGGTGAGGATCGGATCGTTCATAGTATTCGGCCTCCTCTGGACGACCCTCGTCTACGACCCTCTCGCCCACTGGGCCTGGGGAGGCGGCTGGGCGGGGGAGCTTGGGGCCCTCGACTTCGCCGGGGGGACGGTCGTCCACATCAGCTCCGGCTTCGGCGCCCTCGCCCTAGCCTTGGTCATCGGCAAGAGGATCGGGTTCGGTGACCACGACATGGAGCCCCACAGCATCCCCATGACGATGCTCGGCGCCGCCCTCCTCTGGTTCGGGTGGTTCGGGTTCAACGCAGGCTCCGCCCTCGCCGCCGACGGCCTTGCAGCGAACGCCTTCGTGGTGACGAACGTCTCCGCCTCGGCGGGGGCCCTGGCGTGGCTCTTCGCCTCCTGGGTCAAGGGAAAGCCGAGCGCTCTTGGCATGGTGAGCGGCGGGATCGCCGGCCTCGTAGCCATAACCCCGGCGGCGGGGTTCGTCGACGCCATGGCGGCCCTGGTGATCGGCGCGGTCGCCGGGATCCTCTGCTACATGGCGCTCCTCTTCAGGGTCGGCAAGGGGCTTGACGAGAGCCTGGACGCTTGGGCTGTCCACGGCATGGGCGGCCTCTGGGGTGCCATTGCGACGGGGATCTTCGCCGTCGAGGCTGTCGGCGGCTACTCCGGCCTTCTCCAGGGAAACGTCGACCAGTTCGTTGCCCAGGTTATCGGAGCCGGTGCTGCGGTAATCTATGCCTTCGTTGTTACCTACATCCTGGCAAAGGTCGTCGATGCGACGATGGGTCTACGGGTAACCGAAGATGAAGAGTACGTAGGGCTTGACATATCCCAGCACGGAGAGAAGGCTTACGCATAGGTGGCAGAAGGTGGTGATTGGCGATGATGAAAGTTGAAGCCATAATCAGGCCCGAACGGCTTGAGCAGGTCAAAAAGGCTCTGGAGGAGAAGGGCTTTGTGGGCATGACCGTCGGCGAGGTGACGGGTCGGGGCGAGCAGAAGGGGATAAAGCTTCAGTTCAGGGGCAGGACGATGGACGTCGACCTCCTCCCAAAGGTCAGGATCGAGCTGATCGTGAAGGACGAGGCCGTCGACAGCCTGATCGAGACGATATCCACGGCCGCCAGGACCGGACGGCCCGGCGACGGGAGGATCTTCGTCATCCCGGTGGCGAGGTCTGTGCGGGTGAGGACCGGCGAGGAGGTGGTGTAGAGGGGAAATCTCCCCCTCCCCCTCCATCCTCCTTTTTACCTGCGGCTAAGGGTTCCATCCAGAAGATTGTGATCGGACCTCTCCACCTCACATATGCAAAGCTGCTTTTGGATCTCAGAATTGCGGCATCATTTCAGAAGATCTTCGACCTCTAGGCCCGACTGGCTCAAAATCGCTTTCAATGTACCTGTCTTAAGTTCATCGTGAAGAGGGACCGAAAAGACGATCTCCCTTTTGGAGGAGAACGTGGCTTGCGACCTGCCTTTTTGTAGAAAAGGCCCTTTCTGACGAGTATCTTTATCAGCCGTTCTCCCCAGATCACCGGGAGCTTAACAGAGATCCGCCAGCTCCACTTTCAGGACCTCGGCGTTCTCAACCAGAAGCTCCTGGCTGAGATCCTCAAGAACGAGCCCGATCGCCTCCTTGATGTTCATCAGGGCCTCCTCCTTCGTCTCGCCCTGACTTATGGCCCCAGGCAGTTCGAGGCACCGGACGGTATAGCCTCCCTCTTCCTGCGGTTCGAGGACGATTGTGTACTTCATCGTGAGTAATAGTTGATGAAAGGCATATTTAACAATTTATAGCAGGAAGCCTCATTCGCTCCGGCGGCGGACCGGTGCGCCTTCCGCCTCGAAGCTGGGATAAGTTTTTAGGGAGATCTCCCAAATGTAAACCACCCCCATTGGTCATCGGTTAAGAGAAGAATCGGGTGGTGACCGTTTATCCGGTTGATGTTATATAATATGGGTGTGTAAGTAGTTCACGCAGAGTCCAATTATGATCAATCAATCCCTGCTGCTTCGCAGGAGAATTCTTCTTGCAGCACCCGTTTTC
>NZ_JARFPL010000015.1:0-58935 GCF_029167205.1 Candidatus Methanocrinis alkalitolerans | reverse complement strand
CCTTCCGAAGGTATTGTTGTAATTTAGCTTCGTCTCCATCCTTCAAAGTCACGATGTAGGTCTTATTTCTTGGCACAATCTTAATCTTGACAAGTCTTATATGATTTATAATTTATGTTTTGGAGCACTAGTGGCAACGCTTTCCCGGAGGGCGAGGCGGGTATCGCGGCCTACATAAACACCGGCCAGGCGATAAACATCGAGAAGGTTAAGACCATTTTCTCATCTGTCGATGAGGTAGGGAACAACTATATCGTCGGAGTAGTTCCGATCTCTAACTGGGGCGGGAATATAAACGTGCATCTATATGCAGATACTGAAGGCTGGTTAGTGGCTTATCTCAAAAGTGATGAGCCGGTATCAGCGATAATGCAGTGGGGGATCACAAATCAAGTGGACAATCCTAACATAGGCGTGATAAAGTCCACAACTCTCGAAGATGCATTGTACAAAGCTGGAGACGCTTCAGGCGTAGGAATCGTGGCCAACAAAATCAAATATTACGATTTCGAGTTCCCAAATGCTAATCGTATGATGATTATCGCCAAAACTAGAGCATCAAATGGGGCGAATATTCATCAGTTAGAAATTCCTGAAAATTATGATCTTTATGAAGCATCTTACTACCATTACATCCGATATTTCAGTCGCGAGTATAATTCCGACGCCTACTGGGACTCGAAGTTGAGGGTGGATGGTGCTGTAATTAGTGATGCTTCGACTTCACATCAAGGAAACAACGTCTATAAATGGTGGAGAGCTCTCGATCAATACAAAGGGTCGATCACACCAGGAACCTTGCATACAATAACCATTACATATGACGCAACCCAGATTGGTGGCTATCGCCCCTCCGTAGACAAAGGCTCCGCAGGCGTCGCCACAGTTCTGATCTACAGGGCAACATAGGTGATGATGAAGATGAGAGGAGCAATTATCGCCCTTGTTTTCATCTCGATCCTGGCCCTTCAATTGAGCGGAACAGCAGACGTCACCGTGACCGACGCCGACGGAGTATACGAGAGGAACCTGTCGAGTACGACGATCCCGACAAACGCCGAGCCCGTGACTGACGTCTTCAACTTCAACCAGAACGCGGTCTCGGTCGATGAGCTCTTCGCCGTCGATATCGAGACGAAGCCCCTTCCGATCAGGGATGTCTTCGTCGTCAACGAGCAGTCTTCGATGGAGGAGGCGCTCATCCCGACAGCGGTGCCCACCAGCTCCGAGCCCGTGGTGGCGATCTTCGTCCTTCACGAGGGGGCTAAGGCCTTCTCTCCCCTGACCTATCCCATCGAGATGGTCGGCGACTCCAAGCCGCCGGTGATCTCCAACGTCACCGTGACCGGGGTGACAGCGTCCTCTGCGGAGGTCTACTGGGAGATGGACGAATTCGCAGACGGTCTGGTTGAGTATGGTACCGCGCCCGGGATTTACGCCCATCAGAGTTACGACGAGTTCTTCGCGCTGAACCACACCCTTATCCTGGTGGGGCTCACGCCGGAGACGACTTACCGCTTCGCGGTGACGGGAACCGATCGGAGCGAAAACTCGGGCCAGAGCGCCGAATACAACTTCGTGACAGCCGGGCTCTGAAAGGAGCCCAAAAGTCCTCTTTTTAAAGGGCCGAAGAAAAGTTGGCGAGGGAGAGGGTAATGAAGGGGGATTTTTGGGGGGTCCTCTCCCGGCCTCGATTGTTTATCATCGAAACGATGTGGTGCAGCGCCCTTCGGGCTTTTGCCTCACAACCCATACTTCTCCTCCGCACTACAAAAGGTCGAGGCTCGCGGGGCGAAAGTATTGGAGGTCTCCAAAAGCTATAAGGGGGCTTGGGGCATCGGCGGGTTCGGCATGACGATCCAAAGACCGAGGGGGACGAGAGACTTCCTCCCTGAGGAATCCTTCAGGAGGGGAGCCGTCAGGAGGAGGATGCAGGAGCTTATGGAACGGTGGGGCTATTCTGAGGTGTCGACCCCCACCTTCGAGCATCTGGAGCTTTTCACCATAAAGTCGGGGCCGTCGATCATAGACGAGATCTACGCCTTCAAGGACAAAGGCGGCCGCGACCTGGCGCTGCGGCCGGAGCTGACTGCCCCGGTGATGAGGATGTACGTCAGCGAGCTGCAGAAGTCGCCAAAGCCCCTCCGGCTTCACTACTTTGGAAACTGCTTCCGGTACGAGCGTCCCCAGCGCGGCCGTTTCCGGGAGTTCTGGCAGCTGGGAGCGGAGCTTATCGGTAGTGATCGTCCTGACTCCGAGGCGGAGGTGATCGCTCTTGCCCAAGGTTTGATCAAAAGCGCCGGGGTCTCAGGAGATCTCCACCTCGGCTACCTCGGTTTGATAAGGGCGATGATGAGGAGGATCCCCGCCTCCGAGAGGCCGGCGGTGATGAGGCTCATCGACAAGAAGGAGCGGGGACTCCTCGCCGAGAAGCTCCAGGAGATCGGAAGAGATCACCTCGGCCTCGCCGAGCTGATCGACCTGAAGGGCAGGAGTGCCCTCGACCGGGCAATGGAATTGGCCGACGACCTCGCCGGAGGTGCAGAGGACCTCCCTTCAGAGGCGGCGGCTGGGATGAGTGAAGCGGCTTGCCCAGATGGCGGAGGAGATCGGGCTGGAAGGGACGACCGGGCCGCCCCCACGGACCTGGATTTTGGAGGATTCAGGGAGCTGGTGGACCTTCTTGAGGCATACGGCGTCGAGGCGACGGTGGACTTCGAGATCGTTCGGGGGCTTGAGTACTACACCGGAACCGTCTTCGAGATCTACGCCTCGGGCCTCGGCGCCCAGAACCAGATCTGCGGTGGCGGCACCTACATGCTCGCGGGTCTCCTGGGGGGTCAGGAGACGAGGTCCACCGGCTTTGGGATCGGCTTTGACCGGATCATGGAGATCGTCGACCTCGAAGAGAGGCCGCCTGCGCCGGTGGCCGTCGTCTTCGTACCTCTGGTCCGGGCCGAGGCGGTGAAGGCGGCCAAGGAGCTTCGCGATGGCGTCGCCGTCCCGGTCGTCCTGGACGTCATGGGCCGGGGGCTCGGGGCCCAGCTGAAACAGGCGAGCAGCATCGGCGCGAGCTACGCCGTGATAATAGGTCCAAAAGAGGTGGAAGAGGGGAAGTTCACCCTGAGGGAGATGTCGACGGGATCTCAGGAGAGCCTCGGCCTTATGGAGATCATAGAACGGCTGTCTAAGTGACTACTCCCCGCCCTGAAGGGCGGGGCTTCTAGCTTTTGGCAGAGACTGTAGCCCCAGTCTCAGAATGTTTATCGCCGCATTCTCGTCACGGTCCATGACCAGCCCGCATTGAGGACATTCATGGACCCGATCCGATAGCGACTTCGGCACTTTAAGACCGCACCTGGAACATAGCTGACTAGTGTTCCTGGGATCTACTAGAACCACCATCGAACCGGCGCTCTCAGCCTTGTACGATGTGGTTATCACTAGCATCCTCCAGGCAGCGTCTGATATGCTCTTAGCCAGGCAGTGGTTCTTAAGCATGTTCGTGATACTCAGATCCTCGAAAGCAATCAGCCCGAACCTTTCGACCAGGTTGTGACTGACCTGATGAGCAAAATCGTATCTGCGGTTGGCTATCCGCTCATGGGTCCGCGAGACGACTTTGAGAGCTTTCCTCCTCTCAGGAGTTTCCTTCTCATATTTGGATAGTCGTCTTTGAGCTTTGGCCAACGCCTTCTCCTCAGATCGAAAGAACCGGGGGTTATCGATCTTCTCTCCGTTGGATAGCGTAGCGAAACTCTCCAGCCCCACATCGATGCCCGCCATCAACCCGTCTTTCCAGGGAGGCTTCGGAGGATCGTCGATCTCCCCTGAGAAGCAGGCAAACCATTTTCCGGTCGAAGATCTCCGAACGGTTAACCTCTTGATCTTCCCTTCGATGGGTCGATGGAGCTTGATCTTGATATCTCCGATCTTGGAGAGGTCGAGCTTCCCGAAAGACAGTTTGAATCCCAGCTGTGGATAGGTGAACGAATCGTACCATCCTTTCCCCTTGAACCTGGGATACCCCGGGGCTTCTCCTGCTTTGACCCTCCGGAAGAACGCTTTGAAGGCCAGATCTACCCGTTCTTGGACGTTCTGGAGGGTCTGAGAGAATACCTCCTTTTAGTTCTGGTTTGTTTTTCTTCCACTCTGGCAGCAAGTTGTGAGTCTCATACTTAGATATGGATTTGCCTTCTTGTTCGAAAGAGTTTTTTCGATATGCCAAAGTCTCGTTATAGGTCCATCTACACAGCTCCAAGGTCTGTTCCATCTTAGACCGCTGTGCTTTTGTCGGATAGATCCTATATTTGAAGGCTTTAAGCATCACACTCACTTATGCTGTTATGATATTTAAAGATTCATGGCTTAAGGCGGGGTACGATTCATACCCTGCCTAAAGACCGGGGTTTTCTCTACCCCTGCACCCCGCCTCTATAAATGGTCGTCTCAGCAAACAGTCGTCTCGGGGAAGACCCCGCTGGCGACGGCGGTCGCGAGCCCCAGCCCGCAGCCGTCCATCCGACGGGGCCATTGAGAGACGCTAGCCAGCCCGATTAGAGGGCAAAGATCAGAGGAGCCCCAGGTTCTCCAGCTGGGCCCGGACGATCTTGACCCCTTCTTCGCACTCCTCGGGGGACTTTCCTCCGGTCACCACCAACTTTCCGGAGCTGAATATCAGGACTACCACCTTCGGCACCTTGATCCGGTAGACGAGGCCGGGGAACTGTTCGGGCTCGTACTCGATATTCTCAAGCCCCAGGCCGAGGGCGATGGCGTTGAGGTTGAGGTCGGTCTTGAGGTCGGCGCTGGCGACGATGTTCTGGACGTGGATCTCGGGGCTCAGGTTGACGTCCTCAAACCCGATGGACTTGAGGGTCTGAGCCATGTTGGTTATCACCGTCCTCACGTCCTCGACGTTTTTGGCGCCGGTGCATACCACCTTCCCCGAGGTGAAGATCAGAAAGGCCGCCCGCGGCGCTTTGACCCTGTAGACGAGCCCCGGAAACTTCTCCTTGTTGTATTCGGCGCCCTCCAGCTCCGATTCGATCTTGATCAGATCGAACTCCTCGGCGAGCTTTGTCGAGGCGACGACGTTCTCTATGTTGATGGTGGACTCCATAATCACGTCTCTCCGGAAACACCCTTTTTAAACTGAGGGTATTTTTAAACTGAGGGTATATAAAGTATTGTGGGGTTGGGAGGGCGCCGGAGGCTGTGGCATCTGGGATGCGGGATCTGGATATCACGGAAGAACCGGATGGAAAACGGAAAAAGGAGAAGCCGCCGATGGGATTCGAACCCATGACCTGCTGATATATCGGGCCTTCTGCCTTACGAATCAGCCGCTTTACCGGGCTAAGCCACGGCGGCACGAACACATCCGGCATATAGCTGCCGTTCTCAATTTAAGCGTTGCGATCAGCGGGCCCGGCGCCTCGACCCCCGCACCGATCTCTCTTTCATCATGGGGCTTGCGATCAAGCCTCGATCACGGAGCTTCGGTCCGTCTCTTGACCTCTTCGGCGAGCCTCGGGAGGAATATGCCGATGTCGGTTACGAGGCCGATGGCCTGGGCCGTCCCTCGGTCCATCAACTTCGTCACGGTGGAGGGGTTTATGTCGACGCAGATAGTCTTTACCCGGGAGGGGAGGAGGTTTCCCGTGGCTATGGAGTGGAGCATGGTCGCCATCATGATCACCATGTCGACGCCCCGGAGCGCCTCGAACATCGCCTTCTGAGCATCGACGGTGTCGGTGATGACGTCGGGGAGGGGGCCGTCGTCCCGGATCGATCCAGCGAGGACGTAGGGGATATTTTTCTTGACGCACTCGTACATGATCCCGCCCTTCAATTTGCCGTCCTCCACAGCCTCTCTTATGGAGCCGCTGGCTATCACCTCGCTTATGGCGTAGATGTGGTTTCTGTGCCCCGCCGAGGTGAGGTTTCCGTGAGGGTCCATCCCCAGGCTCGTCCCGAAGAGCTGTCGCTCGATGTCGTGGACGGCAAGGGCGTTTCCTGCCAGGAGGGCGTCGATGTACCCCTCCCGGATCAGCCCCGCCAGGGCCTCCCCGGCCCCGGTATGGATTATCCCCGGCCCGCCCACCACGGCGATCTTACCGCCAGCCCGTTTCGTGGCACATATCTCCTCTGCCAGCTGCTTTATGATCTCTCCCGAGGGCCTCTCCGAGGATACCTCGTTGGACATGAACTCGAAGAAGGTCTTCTCCCTGGGCCGCTGCGGAGGCGCCACCCTCACCCCTCCTGTCCCCACCACCACCATATCCCCCTTCTCGATCTGACCGATGGGGACGCATATCGCTCTGTCGTCTTTGACGATGATGAGGCAGTCCATCTGGATGTCCTCTACCTCCAGCCAAGCCCCATGGTGCCGGACGTGTGTGAGGTGGTTTGTGGTGGAGTAAAAGCCCCTGGGCACGACCCCGTTCTGGGGCGCTTCCTCCAGGTGGACGTCCTCCGCCTCGATCACCCGGGCCCCCAGGGGGTGGAGCGCCAGAAGTATCCGGTCAAGGTGATCGGCGTCCTCTCCCGATATCGCGATCATCACGTAGCTGGTATCGTGCTTCTTTTTTCCCACCTGGATCTTCTTGATCTCGAACTCGCCTCCCATGTTCATGATCTTGTCAAGAGCCTTGGTGAGCGTCAGTGAATCTATGAGGTGCCCTTCCATCTCTACGTTGCAGGTTTCTCCCATGGTGACCATCTCACAACCTCAATCTTATCCTCTAAGAAACATTCCCTTCGGATCCGATATAACCCTCTTCCCTCGCCGGGGTCACCAGAGCTGACCTTCTATCACCGAACTGGTCTTGTCGTTGGTGGACATGACGAGCCTCTTTATCTTCACCAAGTGGCCGCCAGGAGAGGGTCGGGGCGGATCGAAGGTCGCCCGAACCCCCATCCTCCTGAAGTGCTCCTCGAAGTCCTTCGCCGTCTGGAGGTCCTTGACCAGGATCTCCACCTCCTGGACAATATCTTCCCCGGCGATCTTCGCCTCCACCGTCTCCCTCATCGGCGAGAGCATGCTCCTCCCCAGCCGAAGGCACCTATCCAGAAACTCCTCATCTCCCTCGGCCCACTCTGCAGCCTGGAACCCCTCCCGGACGACCCTAGAGAAGAAGAAGTCCTGACCGTAGTCGTTGTAGTACCGGAAGGCGAACTCCAGATCTCTGCAGTTGCTCTGGGAGCTGGTGTACTTGATGGGGCTTTTCAGGTTGGCGGGGTCTTTGATGACGACCCCTTCGCGCCCCCGCCTCCCGAGCTCCTTGACCATCTCCTTTATCTCCTCTGTTGCCTCCTCTGCCCCGAACTCGCCGAAGAGGCGGACGGACCTGATCCCGTACTCTTCGGCAAGGAGGCGGGCGGTCGCGGACCCTTCCATATCCCTCTTGCCCTTTCGCGATACGTCGAAGAGGTAGAAGTCCATCGCCTCTGCATCGTAGACGTCCTTTGGGACGTAGGGGTTCTTCGGCCCCACCATCTCGCCGCAGAGGACGATGTCGGGATGGTCCTCGAAGATCCGGGGATTTATCTGATCCTTGGCCACCTCCGTCGAGTACGGGCAGATGAACCCGCCCCTGGTGAGGGCGATCACCCTGCCTCCCACCATCACCACCCGGACGTTGTGGCCGTTCATCTTCTCCTCGACGAGGACTCCGTCGGGAAAATGTCTCTTTATGGCGGGCGAGAGCATCATCGCCCGCCTTATCTTCGGGTAGCCGGAGACGATCTCGTCTTCGTCGAAGACGACCGTCCCCGCCTCGATCCCGGATACGGCCTTGTCGAACCTCAGGAGGGGCGGGAGAGGCCAGTCGGAGGAGCGGACGATCCTCCCCACCATCCGTTCCAGCCTCTCGGCCGATACCCCCAGCCTCTCCGCCACGGCCCCAAGTTTCATCTCGACTTCACCAGGTAGTCGAAGAAACACCTCCTGGTCAGCATCCCTACAAGCTCGTTCTTCTGGTTCAAGACCGGCATCCCGCCCAGGTCCTCCTCCAGCATGATCTTTCTCGCCTCCTCGAGAGGTGTGTCGATCTGCAGGGATTTGACATCCCGGCTCATGACGTCGGAGACGATGATGTTCTTTATCCTCGGGTCCTGCTGGCCGCCCTGGACCATGTCTCTGAAGGCCCTGAGGGACTTCGCAACGTCCCGTTCAGATACGATCCCCACCATCTTTCCGCCCTCCATCACCGGAAACCGTCCCACGTCCTGGTCGAGCATGACCCTCCGGACGTGAACCAGCCTGTCGGAGGAGTTGGCGGTGAGGGGGGTGCGCATGGCGTCGGCGGCCATCCCCGTCATCCTGATGGCTTTGAGCATATCCTTCGGCCTCACCCAGCCCAGGATCTCCTCGCCCTCCGTCACCACCAGGACCGAGGTCTTCTGGAGGAGGAATACGGCGTCTTCGATCTTCATATCGGGATCCACCTTTATCACCGAGTCGGAGGTGGCGGTGGTGACGTGGATGGAAGATGCGGGCATCCCCAGCCTCTGCCTCGTTCCCAGCACCCTCGCGATCTGCCTCATGGTGATGGTGCCACCGAGCTTGCCGTCGTTGGTGACGAGAAGCCTTCGAAGATCGTGTTTCTCCATGATGTCGAGAGCGTGAGTGATCCTCTCCGACTTGTCTATGGTCACCGGTGTCGACATTATCTCCTTTACCAACATGTTTAAGACCACCTCGCCACTTCCGCGGTGATATCCCGGGTCGAGAAGAACCCCACCACCTTCTGTTCTCCCAAAACCGGAAGGCCGCATATCTCCTTATCCAGGAGGATCTTGGCGGCTTCCATGGCTCCGACCTCGGGGCTGGTGAAGATTATCGGGTATGACATGACGTCCTCCGCCACCAGGGGGACTTCTTTGACGTACCTGTACCCTTTCCTCCCCGCGGTGCTATCCTTCCTCGTCATCTTGATGCTCTTGCTCTTCAGCTCGTCTTTTGCGTCTGACATCCCCGATATGGCTAGGTTGGTGTGGGTTATCACCCCCACGGGGGTGGCGTTGTCCTCGCAGACGACGACCCTGTCGACGCCGTTCTCCATCATCTCGTCGAGGACGTGGTCGAGGGTGTGGTGCCGATGGACGCTGACGACCCCCTGGGACATCAGGTCGCCGACCTTGGAATTGGGGCTCTTCTCTACGAAGTAGGATAGGAGGTCTCTTGAGGTTATGATCCCCACTATATCCCCCTCATCCCTCTCCACCGGGAGGCCGTCGATCCCGTTCTCATCCATGATCTCTGCTGCCTGTTCCAGGGTGGCCCCTGGGTAGATGGTGATGGGACGCTCCGTCATCACAAGCCTCACGGGGACTTTGCTTATGGGGCGCCTCCTCCATTCGGGGGCTGCCTGGCTCAGCCGGTGGGATATGTCGTGTTTGGTGACTATCCCTGCCAGCTTATCGCCGTCCATCACGAGCAGCCTGCTGATGTAGTGTTTGAGCATCAAATTTCTCGCCCGCTGGATGGGCTCGTCCTTGCCGATGACGTATACGGGAGATTGCATGTAGTCCTTTACCTTGCTCATGGTATGATCCCTCGCTTCTCTTCCGCGAATGCCCTGATGAAGTCTCTTTTCGTTATGATGCCCAAGAGTGATCCGTTATCCATGACCGGGAGGGCGCCGACGCCCTTCACCATCATCAACTCCGCCGCCGCCCCCAGATCCGCCTCTTTATCCGTGGATATCAGGTCTCTTCGGACCAGGGTCTTTATCGGCTGGCTCATCACATCTCCTATGTCGCCGGTCACCACCTTCCCGAATGCCTCGCCGCTTCCGAGGTACCTCATGATGTCGGAGGCAGTCACCATACCCATCATTATGGAGTCCTGGACGACGGGGAGCTTTCGAAACCCCCCCTGCTGGACCATCATCTTCGTCGTCTTCTCGATGGAGATCTGGCTGTTGGCTGTGATCACGTTGGGGCTCATGAACTCCTCGACGCTGATCCCGGTGTTCAGACCCGCCACCAGCTTTGCGAAATCGTGTTCGGTGACCAGCGCCTTTATCTTGGTCTCCTCGTCGACCACCGGCAGACCGCCGACGTTCTTTTCGTACATCAACTTCAGAGCCTCCTCTACGGAGGCCTTCTCGCCGATGGATATGATCGCGGGGCTCATGATCTCCCTTATATCGGCGTTGATGGCCGCGAGAATGTTCCCTTCATACTTCTTCTTCAGGAGGTTGTGCCTTATGCCGCCGCCGAGAAAATCGACGACGTCAACCCCGGTGACGAAGCCGATGAGCCGACGGGTCCCAGCATCGGCTATCGGCAGCCTCCCGAAGCCGTAAGACGTCATTATCTTGATGGCGCCGATGATGGTGGTGGTGGGAGGTGCCGTCACCACATCGGTGGTGGCGATGGTGAGGACGTCCCCCGTCCGTTTGGCGGCCCTAGAATCGAACTGAACCGGTCCTCTGTCCATCGCTCCTGGCATCCTGATCTTCCGATCCTCTGATGGTCTTTTCATTATTCTTCACCAAAGATGGCTTTGATCACGTCATATCTATCGATTATCCCCGCGAGCTTGCCGTCGTCCACCACGGATATCCTTCCTATACCGCGATCGAGCATCAGCTTCGATGCATCGCGGAGGTTGGCCTTGGGACCTACGCTGTAGAGGGGACTTCTCATCAGCTTCTCCACTTTCATTGCGTAAGTGGTATCTTTTCCTATCCGGGCGCTGCCCGTCCTCAGGATGTCGAAACGGGTTATCATCCCGACGGGTCTCCCTTTGTCGTCGACCACCGGCATCCCGGTGAAGTCGGAGTCCAGCATCGAGTCCCAGACCTTGGCCACCGAGTCCTGAGGGTTGCAGGTCTTCGTCTCGGTGTTCATGATATCTTCGGCCGTCCTTTGCGCCAACTTCTCTGGATCTATGCTCTTGAATATGTCTATGGGGCTCACTACGCCCTGAAGTCGTCGGTCTTCCGGAGATCGGACCACGGGCAGTAACGCGTAATTTGCCCTGAGCAACAGCTTCGCCGCCTCCTCGACGTCCGTGTCGGGGGTGATCATCGGGGCCTCAACAGAGAAACCGGAGACGGTGACGTTCGAACGGGTCGAGTCTATCTTCAGCATATCCCGGTCGGTGACTATCCCGACGACATCTCCCGAGCCGTTTGTTATCGGCAGGCCACGAAGCTGGTTGTCGCGTATCAGCTGTCGCGACCTGGTCACGAAGTCGCCCTCCATGACGCTGATCGGGTCCTTCGACATTATCTCTCCGACTTTAGTTCCCATATTACGCTCTCCTGCACTCATCCGAAAATTTCAATATCCTCATCGATTGCCGTCTCTGCAGCTCCAGCATAGAAGCTCGCCGTTCACCGACTCCAGGGAGTCGGAGATCTGACTGCACCTCTCGCAGATCCCCCTTATCATCTCCCTCTGCTCCTCGAAATGGACGCTATCCCGGTGCATCTCTATCAAGTGGCTCAGGATCTCGCCCATGCCTATGGAGGCCGACCCGGATACCAGGTCGGTATCTGTGATGATGCCCAGCAGCTTTCCCTCCCCCGATATGACGGGGAGCCTCTTAACCCCGGATTTGAGCATCTTTATGGCAGCTTCGCTCAAGCTGACGTCTGGATTGACGGTGATCAGGGGCGAGGACATCACATCTCCCACCTTCACTTCTTTTGGGTCTGCGGCCCTAGCAACTATCTTTCCGACCAGATCCCGCTCAGTTATGATCCCTATCGGCTGGTCGTTGTGAATCACGATCAAGCTGCCCACATTTGCGGAGAACATCTTGTTCGCAGCCTTCACCACATCAACCTCGGAATCGACGGTGATCACAGGCCGGGCCATAATATCCCGCACCGGAATCTCTGTTTCCATGCATGTCACCTCCGCGGCAGATTGCCGTTCTTATTAAAGAGATTCCCTCTATAAAAGGATCACTGCATCCCTTTCCATCAGATTTAAAATGTATTATAATTTTGTCATTCTGAAACGTGCTGGAGGATGTGGTCGATCTCGGCCAGGATCAGATCGATCCCGAGCCGGGCCGCCGACGGCGAGCCGGGAAGGCAGAAGATGGGCAGACCCTCCACCACCCCCGCCGCGGCTCTGGTGAGGATCGCCCTCGTTCCCACCTCTTCGAGGCTCTTCAGCCTGAAGACCTCTCCGAAGCCGGGGATCGTCTTATCGAATAGTGGCTCTGCCGCCTCGATGGTCAGGTCCTTGGGGGCGAGGCCGGTGCCGCCGCAGAGTATGACGGCGTCGGCGGTCGATTCCAGGATCGAGTCCCTCACCGGTTCCACGCCGTCGGGGATAAGCCGATATGTGAAACTGCGGCCAGCTTCTCTGAGCCTGTCGAGGATCGCCCGCCCCGAGAGGTCCTCGGCATCCTCTGGATCCTCCGCAGCCCCGAACTTCTCGAACCGGGAGGTGCTGACGACGACAACCTCGATGATCATGGTTAGCTATTTGGCTCCAAAAGAATAAAGCTCTTCTCCATCTCGCCAAGGGTTTTATCTCAGGAGGCCGATGGGCAGGCGATGCGAGCTTCTGGCAGGTCGGACCCGGAAAAGACGATGGAGCCTGGGACGGCCCCGCCGAGGTATTGGGGCGTTGGGGAGGGTGTGGTATGATGGCTGAAGAGATAGGTAGAGGTGCTGAGGCGGTGATAACGAGGGACGGCGACCGGGTGACGAAGTGGCGGCGTCCCAAGGGGTACAGGGTGGCGGCCCTCGATGAGAGGATCCGGCGCGATAGGACGGTGATGGAGTCCAGGCTGATCTCCGAGGCCCGGAGGTGTGGGGTTCCGACGCCGATAATCTTCGATGTGGACAACTTCAGCCTCACCATGGAGCATATCGATGGCGTAAAGCTGAAGGATGTGATCGACCTCGAATTATCCGAGAGGGCGGGGGGGCTGGCAGGAAGGCTCCATTCTTGCGGTATCGTTCACGGCGACCTCACCACCTCCAATATGATCCTTCGGGGGGAGAAGATATACTTCATAGACTTCGGCCTCGCCTTCTACGACAACGGTCTCGAGGCCCAGGGGGTGGACGTCCACGTCTTTTTTCAGACCGTAAGGAGCACCCATGACCGACCCGAGGAGCTCGTCTCTGCCTTCTGTCGGGGGTACGCCAGGGCATATCCCAGGGCCGGGGAGGTTTTAAAGCGGGTGGAGGAGATTGAGGCGAGGGGCAGGTATCTGTGACCAAATCATTAACTTTATGTAGTAAACGATCCCTACCAACAACCTCAGTGCTGTTAGTTCCAAAGTGGTGATGGTACATGGCAGAAGATGATGTGGTATTCGTCGGCAACAAACCAGTGATGAACTACGTACTGGCGGTGGTCACCCAGTTCAACAGCGGCGCCGGAGAGGTCCGGATCATGGCCAGGGGACGAGCGATATCAAGGGCCGTGGACGTCGCAGAGGTCTCACGAAGCCGCTTTTTGGGAGACGTCCACGTCAAGGACATCCAGATATCCACCGAGACCCTGAATACCGATCGGGGCGAGACCAACGTCTCGGCCATCGAGATCACCCTCTCGAAGTGAACTTGATCTCCTTTCCTGAGGGCGGTTGGCATTGACCACCAGGATAGGGGTCATCTCCTCCGGTCGCGGGGAGAACACGCGGTACATCATCGAGGCCTGCCGCTCGGGCTACATCCCTGCAGAGGTGGCGGTGGTCCTGGCGGACCAGGAGGACGCGGGAGCCCTCAGGATAGCCCGAAGCTATGGGATAAATGCCTCTTTCATCGACCCCTCGGGCCTCTCCCGGTTGGAGTATGACGCTCTTCTCGCAGAACAACTCGACGGGGAGGGGGTCGATCTCGTCGTCCTCACCGGCTACATGAGGATCCTCTCCCCCGAGTTCGTCCGCCGTTACAAGAACAGGACGATCAACATCCATCCAGCCCTTCTACCGGCATTCCGGGGGATGGACGCCTTCCAGCAGGCCCTCGATTACGGCGTCAAGGTGACGGGGACGACGGTCCACCTGGTGGACGAGGAGGTCGACCACGGCCCCATAATCCTCCAGGTCCCCGTGGAGGTGAGAGACGACGACACCCACGAGAGGCTGAAGGCGAGGGTCCAGGAGGCGGAGTACAGGGCCTACCCCGAGGCGCTGAAGCTCTTCATCGAGGGCAGGCCGAAGGTGGTGGGAAGAAGGGTAGTCTTCGAGGGAGCGGATGGTGGGGGCAGATGAGATGACGGGGGAGATAGATATGGTGGAACGAAAGGTGGTGAAGAGATCATGAGGAGCTTATGGGCACCCTGGAGGATGGAGTACATATTGAGCGACAAGACTGGAGGCTGCATCTTCTGCGAGAAGATCGATGAGGACCGGGACCGCGAGAACCTGATCCTCTTTCGGGGAAGAGACCACTTCATCATCATGAATGCCTACCCCTACAACAACGGTCATCTGATGGTCGTCCCCCGCCGCCACACCTCGACCCTCGCCGGGTGGAGCGCGGAGGAGAGGGCCGAGTTCTTCGAGCTCGCGGATCTCGCCGTCGCTGTTCTAAAAAGGGCGATGAACCCCGACGGCTTCAACATCGGGATCAACATGGGCGAGTGCGCCGGCGCGGGGATCGCCGACCACATCCACCTCCACGTCGTCCCGCGCTGGTCTGGGGACTGCAACTTCATGCCCGTATTCGCGGATACGAGGGTGATCCCCGAGCACATCCAGGCGACCTATGAGAAGCTGCTGACGGAGCTAAAGGGAGTTTTGGGCTGAGAGGCTGAGGGTTTTGAAGCTGTCCCATCAGGCCGATCAGTCTGCTGGTTATTGGTACCTTTCTACCCTTTTCGCCTCGACGACCCGGAAATAGCGCGCCCCTCTTCTCCAGTTCTTCTGCCACCTCCTCCATGAAGACCTCCATCCCGGAGACTTGGCGGTGGTCTGGGGGCGGATCTTTCCTCCCGTATGTCCCGAAGTTGTCGAATTTATGCCGCAGCAGGTATGTCGATCTGGTTTTTGGTGACCGCCCACCGGTCGAGGCTGCCTGCCTCGGGGCAGATGAGCTGGATGGTGGGGCCACCAGGGGCGAAGGGGACGGGGGGAAGGCCGATAAGTCTCGTTGTGGGGTTTAAGAGGCAGTGAGATACGACCTGGACCGTCCTCATCTTCTCCGCCTCACGCCTTCTCGTCGAGGATGGCCTTTATGTGCCTGAAGAACCGGACGCCGTCGATCTCGTGGTAGAACCGGACCGCTTCGGCGGCGCCCCCAATCCTGATCTTCAGGGTGTTGTCCTGAAACTCGTCGACGTACTCTATCCCCGTTATCTCCGATAGGGAAAACCGGTCGACCCTGTCCCGCAGAAGGCCGGGGCGGAGGAAGACGACATCCCGATCCGTCACCAAGATCCAGCTTCCTATCCTCTCCTCGTCGAAGGCCCCGACCCTGGCGAGGGCGACCTCCTTCTCGCTCTGGTGCCCCCTCGGGACGGCGGGATAGACCATGAGAGGGACCATTCCCGCCTGCTTCAGCTTCTCCAGCGCCTTTCTTGCCTTCTTGGGGAGGTCGCCGTGGTCGAGTTCCATTTCCGTCATCTTCGTCTGATCCGTCCCGGTCCTCAGGTGACTATCTTCTCGAGGGCGTCGTCTTCCAGGGCTATCCTGACCTCCCTCATCAGCCTTCTTCCGGTGCTCATCCTCGTCCTCCAGAGGGCGTTACCGTAGGGGTGGCCGACGGCCATGTGGACGTTGGTGCCGCCGCCGATCCGGGGGGCGACGTCGTATATGGAGAAGTTGAGGTCTTTATCGACGCAGGTCTGGAGGCAGAAGGGGCCTATGATCCCCGGGCTGTAGTGGACCTTCGTCGCCTCGACGTACTTCTCCGCCAGGTCGAAGGCCTTCTCCAGCAGCGACTCCCGGAGGGTGGCGGAGTTGTGGCCGCAGACGGTGTACTCGGGGCTGATCTGGGCTTCGTTGAGGGCGAGCTGCTGGGGGGCGGGGAGCCGGACATGACCGTCTAGGGAGGTCTCAAACCTCCAGTCGATGCCCAAAAGCTCAATCTCGTCGAGGATCGGCGAATAGAATAGGTCGAGGTTGAAGACGGGGCCGATGACGTACCTCTCGATCCGAGCGAGGTCGAGGCCGTCCTGGTCGATCACCCCCTGCTTCAGGAGTTGCTCTGACTTCTCCTGGTACTCGTCGTAGCTGGCGGCGGTGAAGAACCCCCTCTCCAGGGTCTTGACGGCATGGGGCAGCTTCACCATCACCAGCTCGTCGATCTCCTCGGGCTCCACAGTCTCGGGGAAGGGGAGGCCCGCCTTCTCCAGGATCCAGTAGTAGTCCTGCTCTTCTCCCCTCTCCTCAGACCGCAGGAGGTTTCTGCTCCCCAGGATAGGGACCTCGAACTCGTCCTCCACCGAGTCGATGCCGCAGTATGATGTGAAGGACCGGTTGGGAACGAAGAGGACGGATTTGGATATGAGGGCGTCCTGCTGCTCTCCCCTTATAAGGTCGGTGAACCTGTTCAATATCCGGACTTCGTCGACGACTCCAGATGCGACCTGGCCGTTGACCCTCTTCGTCCTGAAGTACTTGGCGTAGGTCTTCTCCCTCCCCTTCTGGCATACCGCCAGGGTTCTAAACCCCTCCTCGATCGCCCCGTCGCAGGTGTCCAGGGCAGAATGGGAGGCTACGACGCCTATCATCGGGTCGTCGAGGTCGTACCCCTCCAGAACCTCAAAAATTTTGCTCTGATCGATCAAATCAAATCCCCTCAAAATGACCTTTGCATCTCGTCGACCTAGAGAGGTACTCACTTATCAAGCTGACTGTCATCTTCCTCCGTCCTCCACTGAGGCTGCAAATAGCTCGCCCTTCCCGTCGTCCACCAGATCTCCCAAAAACTTATCGAAGCGGATGCCGTCGATCTCCACCGTCTCCAGCCGCTGGAATGACGGGAGGACCCTCGCTCTTCCCCGGACGGTGATGGTGCCGCTGGCCATCTCCGCTCCCGGGAGGTGGGCGTTCCCACCGATGACGATCGCTCCGCCCCGGTTTCCGATCCCCGGAAAGTCGCCTGCGTCTCCCCCGACGGTGATGGTCCCGCCGCAGAGGTGTTCGCCAAGATAGTCGCCGGCCGACCCCTCGACCAGGATCTCGCCGCCGCGCATCCCACAGCTCTCGCCGCGATAGCCGGCTCCGACGTACTCGCCGGCGTCGCCAGAGACGGTGATCTTTCCGCCCTGCATCTCCCGGCCGAGCCAGTCACCGGCGTTCCCATCGATCAGGATCTCGCCGCCGGACATCCCGTTTCCGGCGTGCATTCCGACGTCGCCCTTGATGACGATCGTACCTGAGGTCATCTTCTCGCCGATCCGCTTCACCCTGGAGAAGTCGCCGGAAAGGACGATCTCATTATCCCCCGGCGGCGCGGGTTCATCGTCACCCGATATCATAAAGAGGTCCGATAGGGTGACCTTTCTATTCCCCTCCCAGACCTCCAGCCTTCTTATCTCTTCGATGGATAGAGGGGCGAAGATGTCGGGGCTTATCCTCTCCGCCTCCACCGGGACCCAGAATTCCCGAAGCGGCTTTATGATAACCTTCTTCATCTAGATCACCCCCGCCCTGATCACTCGTGGACGGGTGACGTAGGCGTCCTGGACCATGTAGTTTGACATCTGGATGCTGTAGTACTTGGCGAACTTCTCGACCAGGTCGGCCTTAACCCTCGCCTCTGCATCCTCCGGGACCGAGGCGTCGACCCAGTAGGTCCTCCCCTGGGGCACCGCCACAACCTCGCCGTCTCTGACGACTACCTCGCCGCCCTTGATGGTGTACTTGGCCCCGGCGAGGGCGGCCTTCACCTCTTCGTGCTCCTTCGATGGGTCCACCTTTTCCGGGTTGACATCGTAGATGGAGACGTCCCCGTCCGCCCCGACCCCCAGGTGCCCCTTCTCCGCTAGCCCCAGGATCCGGGCGGGTCCCGCCCTCGTCACGATGGCGACCTCGTTCCAGTCCATCTCCCTCTCGATGGACGGGAGGGAAGACCTCTTGGATGCCAGGTCGTGGAGGGTTGCCAGCTCCTTCTCCCTCTTCGACCGGCTCATGAGGAGGGCGACGACCTCGGGGTAGTTGACGAAGGGGCCGCCGTTGGGGTGGTCTGTGGTCATGATCATCTGCCAGGGGTCCTCCGTCAGGAGGGCGAGCTCCAGGCCGATCGCCCACTGGATCGCGTTGATGGGATTCTTCCTCCCGTAGACGAGGGGGACGACGCCGCTCGACTCCTCCAGCTCTATGTCGTGGTTCGACCACTTTGCCTTGAGGAGGCGGGCGTTTCCGTACTCCAGGGGGGCGTCAGCGGTCATGGTGGTTGCGGACCCGAAGATCAGCTGGCCCATGTCCATGGTGAACTGATCGTGTTTATTGAAGTAATCGGAGATCTCGGGGGCCTTCGACTCGAAGTCCCTCCAGCCGGTCCCGCCGTAGGCGGAGAACTGCATGTGGGTGACGTGGAGGACCTGCCGGTCCCTGGATGAGGCGATATCCTCGACGGCCCGGAGGGTCGCGAGGGTCGTCTCGTAGTTTCCGGGCTTGCCCAGGTTGTTGGTGTGGAGGTGGACGGAGTGGGGGAGGCGGAGGGCCTCGTTAGCCCTCATCAGGTACCTTATGATCTCCCTGGCGGTGACCCCAAAGTTCGGGACGGGGTCGTCGATCCCCTTGACGTTACCGCCGAATCCCCACGCCTCGCCGCCCCCGGGGTTCACCACCTTGACGCCGTAACCCCTGCTCGCCCGAAGGCCCCAGGCGACGAAGGCCGCAAGCTTTTCGAGGTCGCCGTCCCTGACGCACTCCAGCACCTCCCAGTTGTTCCCGAAGAGGGTGAGCGCCCCCTTGTCTACTATGGGGATCTCCTCCAGCTCCTCGTGGGTGTGCCTCGCCTCCAGGATCGGCGTCGCCGCCTCGAAGGCGCAGGTGTAGCCGAGGCGGGCGTAGCGGTACCCGATTGCGTAGCAGTTGGGGACTGTGTATCCGGTGGAAGGCCGCAGAAGCTTCGTCCTCGCCTCCGTCCCCCGCCTCCCGTCCTCGGGGCGCATGATCCTGCCGGTGTTCACCTTCGCCCCGGCGATGTGGGCGTGGGCGTCGACGCCGCCGGGCAAGACGAGCATCCCCCGGGCATCGATTTTTTCGCCATCTCGGGACTCTTCGACAACTCTGCCGTCCTCGATGGAGACGTCCATCTCCTCTCCGAGGACCCCGTTTATGGGATCGTAGACGATCCCGCCCTCAATTATCATCGGCGAGCCTCCTCACTCGATCAAGAATATTCTCCACGACCTCCTCGTCTGTGGGGAGGCCGGAGTCGATGACCTTCTTCATCCTCAAGGATAGGCCGTCCATCCGGTATGCTGTCCCCTCCGCCTCGATGCCGCAGACTGCCGTCGGTATCACCACGTCGGCGAGGAACGTCGTGGGGTTGGGGAAGGGGTCGACCTGGATGACCGGGATCTCTGCCATCGCCTCGACTGTCTCCCTGGGGAAGTTCGACGCCGGGTCTGCGGCGACGACCATCATGGCGTCCGCCTCCCTCCTCCCCAGGAGGTCGCAGGCGGCCGTCTCGCCGGGGTTGAAGTAGGGGGCGCCCCGGGAGAGGTCCACGGCCATGGGATAGCCCGTCTCCCAGGCGCAGACCTGACCGAACCCCGCCACGTTGTAGTGCCCCCTCATGGCCATCACCACGAACTTGGTGAAGCCGTTCAGATCTGCCACCAGGGATAGGGCGTTGTCGACGTTCTTGTACCTCCCCCTGCTGTGGGTCATCCCGAGGCCGAAGAGGATCGACCCGAACTTGGCGGCCTTCATCATCCCGGCCGCCTCTTCCAGGTCGGCTTTGTTGACCCCCGCCACCGTCTCCGGGATCAGGTCGCCCTTGCCTTTGACGATCATCCGGAGGGCGGAGATCACCTCGTAGTCGGTCCCTGGCCTTATGAGGATGAACTTGTCGGCGTTCTTGGCGGTCCTCGTCTTTCGGACGTCGACGACGATGACCTTCCTCCCCCGCCTCCCCTCGGGGGTGAACATCCCCGTGGAATTTGACGAATATCGCATGGTGTGGCGGGGATGGGCCTCGGCGGGGTTCGCCCCCCAGAATATTATCAGGTCGGCTCTGTTCTTCACCTGCCCCAGGGTCGAGCCGGAGAGCCCCTTCTCCTCGATCCCTATGATGGAGGGTCCGTGGCAGACTGTGGCGGTGGAGTCGATGACGCCGCCCACCTCCTCAGCCAGGAGGATCCCCTTCTTCGCCGTCTCGCAGACCGTCGAGCACCAGCCGTAGAGGAGCGGCCTCTTCGCCCCCTTCAGGATCCGGGCGGCCCGGTCGTAGGCCTCATCGTAGGTCGTCTCAAAGAGCTCTCCATCCCTCCTCACCATGGGGGCTCTGATCCTCTCGTGGCCCCGGATCTTGCTCGATCCGAGCCTGCAGGCTCTCTTGACGCCGACTACCTTCCCCTCCTCCACCTCGACCTTTATGTCGTCGCAGAGGCAGCCGCAGAAGGGGCAGAGGACGTCTTCGATGATCAAGACCGACCCCCCCCCTGCTTCTTCATGTCGGCGAAGAGCTCCCGGATCTCCATCACGGGCATCTTCGTTCCTTCGACCTCGACTTTTTCCCCCTTGAACTGGGGGGTCCCGCAGCCGCCGGTCTTTCGCCCCACCACGGCGTTGGCCCAGGGGCCCATCGGTATGAAGATTACCCCGGGAGGAAGCCCCTCATCCTTCTTTGCCGATACGACGATCTCGCCGAACTCGTTCCTCACCAGGACGTTCCCCTCCCCGGATATGCCGAGGGCGTCGTAGTCTTCTTCGGATAGGGCGCAGAAAGATACGGCCTTGAAGAACTCGGGCGACGTCTTCGCCTCCAAGCTTGCACCCTGGCCGAGGGTGCGTCCAGAGATCATGATCGCCTTCAACTCAAATCACCATCGAATTCGAACTCCCTAGTAGCTGCCCCCCCAAGGGCTAAATATTGTGCGGTCCCTCCCGGGGACGGTCACTTTAATATAGACCATCGGCATTGCTAACTAGCCCAAAGCCGTTGGGGGGATATTTTCTGGCAGGCAGAGCTTGGAAGTTTGAAGATGACGTCGACACCGATGCGGTCATACCCGGACGCTATCTGGTGATCAACGACCCCGAGGACCTCGCAAAACACGTCTTTGAGGGCGTACGACCGGAGTTTGCGAGGGAGGTCGTCGCTGGCGACTTCGTTGTGGCGAAAAGGAACTTCGGCTGCGGCTCCTCCCGGGAGCACGCGCCTCTGGGTCTCAAAGGGGCGGGGGTGAAGGCCGTCGTCGCCGAATCCTTCGCCCGGATATTCTTCCGGAACGCCATAAACATCGGCCTGCCCTTGTTCGTCTCCGCCGAAGCGGATAGGATCCGCGATGGAGACGAGATCGAGATCGACGCCGACGAGGGGATCATATATAACCGGTCCACTGGCGAGACTTATCGGACTACGCCGCTCCCGCCATTCCTCCAGGAGATCGTGGCGATGGGGGGGCTTGTAGAGTATACTAAGAGGATGGTGAGGTCTGCTTGAAGTACAAAGTGCCCGTTATCCCTGGGGATGGTATAGGACCTGAGATAGTGGCCGAGGGTATGAAGGTGGCGGAGGCCGCGGGGGAGATGCACGGTTTTGATATCGAATGGACCGCGTACTCCCTGGGAGCAGACCACTACTTAGAGACGGGAGAGCTGGTGGGTGAGGATACGTTGAAAGAGCTCTCGCGGTACAGGGCGATCTACCTCGGCTCCATAGGCGATCCGAGGGTGAAGCCGGGGGTCCTGGAGAAGGGCGTCCTCCTGGCGATGCGGTTCTACTTCGACCAGTACGTCAACCTCCGGCCCGTCAAGCTCCTGGAGGGGGTCTGGACCCCTATCAAAGATAAGGGGCCCAAGGATATTGACTTCACCGTCGTTCGCGAGAATACCGAGGACTTCTACATCGGGATCGGGAGCCGTGCGAAGGCGGGGAATAGCCGCTCAGAGTTCGATGTTATTAGGGATCTCTACACCGTCAAGTTCGGCCTCGACGTCGAGTCCAACAGCGAAGAGATCGCCTACCAGATAGGGATGATCTCGAAGGAGGGGACGACGAGGGTCATAAAGTACGCCTTCGACCTGGCCATGGAGCGGAGAAAGCACCTCTCCAGCGTCGACAAGGCGAACGTCCTCTCCGACATCTACGGCTTCTGGAGAGAGGAGTTCGAGAGGCTTTCTTCCGACTATCCTGAGGTGGAGACGGACTATAACTTCGTCGACGCCATCACCATGTGGTTTGTCAAGAACCCCGAGTGGTTCGACGTCGTAGTCGCCCCCAACATGTTCGGCGACATAATCACCGACCTGGGCGCCATGATTCAGGGGGGGCTCGGCCTCGCTCCGGGGGCGAACATCAACCCAGAGGGGACGAGCATGTTCGAGCCGATCCATGGCAGCGCCCCCAAATATAAGGGCATGAACAAGGTAAACCCCATCGCCACCATCTGGGCAGGGGCGATGCTTCTGGAGCATCTGGGCGAGCGCGCCGCAGCCGAGGACGTGGTGAGGGCGATCGAGACGAACATCAAGAGGGGGAAGGTCAGGACCTACGATATGGGCGGGAGCAATACGACCTCAGAGGTCGGCGACGACATCGCGGCCATAATCCTCGGGGAGATATGATAGGAAGCCGAAAAGGTTTTATGTCGGATGACCATCTCCTAGACAGTGGTATGGGCTGATCTGCTCATGGGGGCTCGTAGCTCAGTTAGGCAGAGCGTCTGGCTTTTAAGTTTTTTGAACGAAGATACCAGGTGGTCGAGGGTTCAAATCCCTTCGAGCCCGCTTAACGCTCATTTCTGGGAGTGACTGTATGAAAAAATTTGTACTGCAGGATCATGACCTGGTTCCAGCCCACACCCTCCTATCTCCCGAAGAGTTGGAGGAGATGCTGAAGAGTTACGGCGTGGATTCTGCTCAGCTTCCGAAGATCCATGTCGCAGACCCGGTGGTTAAGGAGATCGGTGGTAAGGTCGGGGACGTGGTAAAGATAATCAGGAAGAGTTCCACATCAGGAGAGTCGGTCTTTTACAGACTGGTAATCGATTGAAGAGGTGTTTTACGGTTTGCTTGACAGAAATCTTCTATACAAGGCCTATTTTACGAAAGATAAGCTGGTCCACCATCACATAAACTCTTTCAATGATTTCATAGATCATGGACTGCAGAAGGTGATCGACGAGGTGGGGATCATCGAGACGAACATCGAGGATACCTACGTCAGGCTCGGCGCCATCAGAGCTGAGAAGCCGACGGTCACCGAGGCAGATGGCTCTGTGGAGCGGCTCTATCCCAACGACGCTAGGCTCCGAAACCTCACCTACGCATCCCCCCTCCGCTTGCAGATGACGATAGTCCAGGGGGAGACTGAGAAGGAGCCGGTGGAGGCGATGATCGGGATGCTCCCTATCATGGTGATGTCTCAGGTCTGCAACCTCTCAGGCCTATCGCGGGAGGAGATGATCGAGTATGGGGAGGACCCCCTGGACCCGGGCGGATACTTCGTGGTGAACGGGTCTGAGAGGGTGATCATGACCCTGGAGGACCTCTCCCCCAACAAGATCCTGGTGGAGTACAACCAGAGGTACGACGACGACATCGAGGTGGCCAAGGTCTTCTCTCAAAGGCAGGGGTACCGGTCGCTGGTGATCGTTGAGCGGGGGAGGAGGTCTATACTGGAGGTATCCTTCCCCTCCGTCAGCGGGAGGCTCAACTTCGTAACCCTGGCCCGATCCCTCGGCCTCGAGACAGATATGGATATCGTCCAGGCCGTCTCCGACAACCCGGAGATAATAAAGTTCATGCTGGAGAACCTTGAGGAGGCGGAGGTGGCGACCAAGGAGGAGGCTCTCGAGAAGATAGGCGGCAGGGTCGCCGCTGGCCAGGCGAAGGAGTACCAGAAGAAGAGGGCAGCCTACGTCCTGGATCGGTACCTTCTCCCCCATATCGGGGTCGAAGAGGGGGACCGCTACGCCAAAGGGCTCTTCCTCGCCAGGATGGCGGAGGCGTGCTTCGAGCTTGCCCTGGCAAAGAGGGGGGAGGACGACAAGGACCACTACGCCAATAAGAGGCTCAAGCTATCCGGAGACCTTATGGAGGACCTATTCCGGGTCGCCTTCAGCAGGCTGACGAGGGACATCAAGTACCAGCTCGAGCGGGCGAGCATGAGAAATCGGGAGCTGAACGTCATCACCACCGTCCGGGCCGACGTCCTCACCGAGAGGATGATCCATCCTCTGGCCACCGGAAACTGGGTTGGAGGTAGGACCGGCGTCTCTCAGCTCCTGGACCGGACCGATTATATGGCCACCCTCAGCCATCTCCGAAGGGTGATATCACCCCTATCCCGGTCCCAGCCCCACTTCGAGGCGAGGGATCTTCATCCCACCCAGTGGGGGAGGATCTGTCCCAGCGAGACTCCGGAAGGCCCCAACTGCGGTCTCGTCAAGAACTTCGCCCAGGGGGTCGAGCTATCTACAGGGGTCGAGGATTATGAGGACGTGAAGAAGATGCTTCTGGATCTGGAGGTAGTCCCGGTGGTGGGTCGACATGAGTAGCGCGAGAGTATTTGTAAACGGTGAGTTCATGGGGACTCATTCCGACCCCACGAAGCTGGCCGGAGATATGAGGCGGCTTCGAAGGTCCGGCCAGATAAGCAACCAGATCAACGTCTCCTACTTCGCTAGGACCAACGAGATCCTGATAAGCACCGACTCCGGCAGAGCCCGTCGCCCCCTCATCGTGGTGGAGGGCGGCGCCCCCCTGGTGACAGAAGAGCATATAGAGAAGCTCCGGCAGGGCGAGATCGCCTTCTCTGATCTCGTATCCCAGGGGCTCGTCGAGTACCTCGACGCTGCGGAGGAGGAGAACGCCCTGGTGGCGATCTGGGAGGAGGACACCACCCCCGATCATACCCACCTGGAGGTGGACCCCTCTCTGATCCTGGGTATATGCACAGGCCTCGTCCCCTACCCTGAGCACAATGCCAGCCCCAGGAACACCATGGGGGCCGGGATGGTCAAGCAGTGCCTTGGGACCCCCATGGCCAACACCAAGCTCCGACCGGACACCAGGGGCCATTACCTCCACTACCCCCAGAGGGCTCTATGCAGGAGCCGGACCGCCGACGCCATAGGCTTCGACGAGAGGCCCGCAGGTCAGAACTTCGTCGTGGCGGTCCTCGTATACGAGGGGTACAACATCGAGGACGCCCTCATCCTCAACAGGGGCTCCATCGAGAGGGGGCTGGGCCGGAGCCACTTCTTCAGGGTCTCGGAGGCGGAGGAGCGGAAGTACCCCGGCGGCCAGGAGGATAAGTTCGAGATACCGGATATGGAAGTCCGGGGTGCGAGGGGGACGGAGGCGTACTCCCAGCTCGACGACGACGGCCTCGTCAACCCCAACGCCGTGGTGGCCCCCAACGACGTCCTCATCGGCAAGACCTCCCCGCCCCGGTTCCTCGAAGAGCCGACAGAGTTCGGTATCACCCCTCAGCAGAGGCGGGAGACCTCCGTCACCATGAGGTCCAACGAGAAGGGGGTGGTGGACACGGTGATCCTCACCGAGTCCTCCAACGGAAACCGGCTCTCCAAGGTGAAGACGAGGGACCAGAGGGTTCCAGAGCTGGGGGACAAGTTCGCCTCGCGCCACGGCCAGAAAGGCGTCGTGGGGCTCATCGTCCCTCCTGAGGATATGCCCTTCACCGAGTCAGGCCAGGTTCCGGACCTCATCGTCAACCCCCACGCCATCCCCTCGAGGATGACCGTAGGCCACGTCCTGGAGATGATCGGGGGTAAGATGGGATCTCTAGAAGGGAGGCTCGTGGACGCCACCGCCTTTCTGGGCGAAGAAGAGGCGGACATGAGGTCCGCCCTCACCAAGTTCGGCTTCTCCCACACTGGCCGAGAGGTGATGTACAACGGCATCAACGGCCAGCAGATCATGGCCGACGTCTTCGTCGGGGTGATCCTATACCAGAAGCTCTACCACATGGTGACGGGTAAGATGCACGCGAGGTCCAGAGGCCCAGTCCAGGTCCTCACCAGGCAGCCGACGGAGGGGCGCGCGAGAGAAGGGGGGCTGCGGTTCGGGGAGATGGAGCGGGACGTTTTGATAGCCCACGGCGCAGCCCTCGCTCTGAAGGAGCGGCTCGTCGACGAGTCCGACAAGGTGACGGAGCTCGTCTGCAGCCGATGCGGCATGATCGCCATCCACGACAAGAGGAGGAACGTCGACTACTGCTCCGTCTGCGGCTCGGACACTGAGATATACCCCGTGGAGATGAGCTACGCCTTCAAGCTCTTGCTCGACGAGATAAAGTCTCTCGGCGTCGCCCCCAGGCTCGTTTTGGAGGACGCAGTTTAGGTGTAAATATGACCGTCCCGAAGAGAATTGGTAAGATCAGTTTTGGGCTCATCTCTCCCCAGGAGTTCCGGAGGATGAGCGTTGTGAAGATCATAACCGCAGACACTTACGACGACGACGGGTTCCCCATCGAGATGGGGCTGATGGACCCGAGGCTCGGGGTGATCGATCCTGGCCTCCGATGCAGGTCCTGTGGCGGAAGGCCCGGGGAGTGCCCCGGCCACTTCGGCCACATCGACCTGATAGCCCCCGTCATCCATGTCGGATTTGCTAAATTGATAAGGAAGATCCTCCGGGGGATCTGCAGGGACTGCTCGAGGCTGATGCTCCTGGAGGCAGAGAAGAGGATGTATCTAGAGCAGATCGAAACCCTCGTCCGCCTCGGCCAGACGACAGACGACATAGTCAACAAGGTCTTCGCCGAGGCCCGGAAGCACAAGGTCTGCCCCTACTGCAGCTCGCCCCAGCAGGAGATCAAGTTCGAGCGACCCCTAGCCTACATCGAGGACGGCCACAAGCTCACCGCCTCGGACATCAGGGACCGGTTCGAGAAGATCCCCGACGATGACATCAAGGTGATGGGGATGAACCCCGACACCGCCCGCCCAGAGTGGATGCTCTTCACCGTCCTGCCGGTGCCGCCGGTGACGATGAGGCCGTCGATCACCCTGGAGAGCGGCCAGAGGAGCGAGGACGACCTCACCCACAAGCTGGTGGACATCATAAGGATCAACCAGAGGTTCCAGGAGAACCGGGAGGCGGGCGCCCCGCAGCTCATCATCGAGGACCTCTGGGAGCTCCTCCAGTACCACATCACCACCTTCCTCGACAACACCGTATCGGGGGTGCCCCCCGCCCGCCATCGGAGCGGGAGGCCTTTAAAGACCCTATCTCAGAGGTTGAAGGGCAAGGAGGGGCGGTTTCGGGGGAGCCTGTCGGGGAAGAGGGTGAACTTCAGCGCCAGGACGGTGATATCCCCGGACCCCAACCTCAGCATAAACGAGGTGGGGGTTCCCCTGGAGATCGCCATGGAGCTATCGGTCCCCCTGGTGGCGAACGGGAGGAACCTGGAGGTGATGCGGGACTTCGTCCGGAGGGGCTCGGAGAAGCATCCGGGGGTCAACTACGTCACTCGGGCCGACGGGCGCCGGGTCAAGATCACCGACAGGAACGCCGAAGAGGTGGCAGAGCAGCTCGAGCCGGGCTGGAAGGTCGACCGTCAGCTGATGGACGGGGACATAGTCCTCTTCAACAGGCAGCCGTCTCTTCATAGGATGTCGATCATGTCCCATCGGGTTATCGTGATGCCCTACAAGACCTTCAGGCTGAACCCGGCGGTCTGCCCCCCCTACAACGCCGACTTCGACGGGGACGAGATGAACCTCCACGTCCCCCAGACCGAGGAGGCCAGGGCGGAGGCCGAGATCCTGATGAGGGTCCAGGAGAACATATTGTCGCCGAGGTTCGGCGGGCCCATCATCGGCGGGATCCACGATTACGTCACCGGAAACTTCCTTCTGACCCACGGCGAGAGGAGGGTCAACAGGCTGGAGATGATGGAGGTAGTCAAGAAGCTCCACCATCTGGAGATCCCCGAGCCGAAGGGGTGGGATGAGGCGGGTGAGCCCTACTGGACCGGAAAGCAGATCTTCAGCCTCATCCTCCCGAAGGGGCTGAACCTCGACTTCAAGGCCTCCTTTTGCAAGAACTGCGACTCCTGCAAGAGGGAGGAGTGCGATGACGACGCCTACGTCGTCATCCGCGACGGCGAGATCGTGGCAGGGACCATCGACGCCGCCGGGGTGGGGGCGTTCAAGGGGAAGATCACCGACAGGGTGATCAAGGAGTACGGTCCCACCGTCGGCGCCGGCTTCGTCGACGGCATGACCCAGATGGCGATCCGGGGCATAATGCTCGCAGGGTTCAGCTTCGGCATAGACGACGAGGACATTCCAAAAGAGGCAGAAGACCAGATCTCCGACGTCCTGAACGCCGCCAGGGAGAACGTGACGAAGTTGATCGAGGCCTACAAGGCCGGTGAGCTGGAGCCCCTTCCCGGGAGGACCCTCGACGAGACCCTCGAGATGAGGATCATGCAGACCCTGGGCAAGGCCAGGGACAGCACCGGCTCCATCGCGGGCCGGTACCTTGGGCTCGACAACAGCGGCGTTGTGATGGCGGTGAGCGGTGCCCGAGGCTCGATGCTCAACCTCACCCAGATGGCCGCCTGCGTAGGCCAGCAGTCGGTTCGAGGCGAGCGGATCCGGCGAGGCTACGAAGGCAGGACCCTACCCCACTTTCGGAGGGGGGACCTGGGGGCTGAAGCTCACGGTTTCGTCCAGTCGAGCTACAAGGAGGGGCTCAACCCGACGGAGTTCTTCTTCCACGCCATAGGCGGAAGGGAGGGGCTCGTCGATACGGCGATAAGGACCTCCCAGAGCGGCTACCTCCAGAGGAGGCTTATCAACGCCCTCCAGGACCTGGAGGTACAGTACGATGGGACCGTCAAGGAGACGAGGGGGATCATTGTACAGTTCAACTACGGCGAGGACGGCGTCGATGCCTCGAAGAGAGATTACGCAAGCCCCGAGAACGTCCACCGGATAGTCCAGAGGGTGCTGAGAAAGGAGGGTGCATGAGCCTGTCTGAGAAGGAGATCCAGAAGAGGGTCGTCGATCTACCCCTCCCCCCGAGCATAAAAAAGGCCCTAGGGGACGAGCTTAAAGATTTGAAGGTATCTGAGGAGGAGTTCAGCGAAATCGCCGAGACGGTGGTCGCCGACTACCAGCGGTCCAAGGTCGAGCCCTGTGAGGCTGTGGGGGTCGTGGCCGCCCAGTCCATCGGCGAGCCCGGCACCCAGATGACCATGAGGACCTTCCACTATGCTGGGGTCGCCGAGATCAACGTAACCCTGGGCCTTCCCAGGCTCATCGAGATCGTCGATGCGAGGAAGATCCCCAGCACCCCCACCATGACGATCCGTCTGGAGAAGGATTACGCCCTCGATCGGGACATCGCGAGGGAAGTTGCCTGGTCGATCGAGTCGACGAACATCCTCCACCTGGGGTCTATGGCTACAGACCTCGCGGAGATGAACGTGGTCATCGACCTCAACGAGGACGCCCTCCTCCAGAGGAAGATCACCGCCTCGGATGTGGCGGAGCGGCTGGCCGAGGGGACGAAGATCTTGGCGGATCAGCACGGAAACCAGATCATAATGACGCCGCCGGAGCCCTCCTACCGAGACCTCCTCCAGCTCGTCGAGAAGATCAAGACGATCTCTCTGAAGGGCATCGAGGGGATAAAGAGGGTGGTGATCAGGAAGGAGGGGGACGAGTACGTCCTCTATACCGAGGGCTCGGCCCTCAAAGAGGTCATCCAGTTCGAGGGGGTCGATCCCACCAGGACGAAAACAAACAATATAACCGAGATCGGCGAAGTCCTGGGAATAGAGGCGGCCCGAAACGCCATAATAAACGAGGCCACCGACACCTTGAGAGAACAGGGCCTCTCCGTTGACGTGAGGCACATCATGCTGGTGGCAGATATCATGACCTGCGACGGCGAGGTGAAGCAGATCGGCCGTCATGGGGTCTCGGGAGAGAAGGCGAGCGTCCTCGCGAGAGCCGCCTTCGAGGTGACCGTCAACCACATCCTCGACGCCGCCGTTCGCGGAGACGTGGACGATCTTCGGGGCGTAACGGAGAACGTCATTGTGGGCCAGCCGATACAGCTGGGAACGGGCGATGTCAAATTAGTCGCAAAACGATGAGGTAAAAGGATGATAAACATTGATAGAGCGCTCAGAAGTTCGATTCGAACCGGTAAAGTTGTTCTTGGCTCAAATCTGACCGTGGAAGCTGGGACCAGCGGAAAGGCCAAGCTGGTCATCAACGCCATCGACTGTCCAGAGGAGGTGGAGAAGATGCTGAAGGAGGCGGACGTTCCAGTATACAATTATTCGGGCAGGGGAAAGGACCTGGGCTCTGCCTGCGGAAAACCCTTCCCGGTGGCGGCCCTGGCGGTGATAGACCCCGGCGACTCTGAGATCATGGCGCTTCTTAGGGAGATCAGGGGTAACGAGGATGAGTGAGTTCAAGCTTACCACCGAAGGGATCAGGTACATCGCCCTCTTCGAGAGCTTGACCGGAGGCGTCGCCAGAGACTGCATCATCGACGATGATAACGATCGGATAATATTCGTCATCAAGAAGGGAGATATGGGGGCTGCCATAGGGAGGAAGGGCAGCAACATCAACAGGGTGAAGAAGTCGATAGGAAAGCAGATCGAGATCGTGGAGCACAGCGACGACGTCAAGGAGTTCCTGGAGAACGTCTTCCAGCCCGCCTCGATAAAGAACGTGACGATCGTCTCCAAAAACAATAAGCGATTGGCTTATGTAGAAGTAGCAAATAGGGACAAGGGCATCGCCATAGGCCGGGATGGCCGTAACATATTAAAGGCCAAGATGCTCTCTTCGAGGCATCACGGCGTGGACGACATCATAATCCAGTAAAATTTGACCGGCGCCCGATTTCGAGGTCGGCGGGTCGACCGTCGGCGATGGATATAGCATTCAACTAGGTGAAATAATGGGAAAGGGAATGTACGCGGCCAGGAAACTGGAGAGCGACCGCAAGAGCTTCCGGTGGAGAGATATGAACTACAGCCGGAGGGCACTGAACCTGAACGTCAAGGCGGATCCCCTGGGTGGCGCGCCGCAGGCTCGAGGAATAGTCCTGGAGAAGGTCGGCGTCGAGGCTAAACAGCCGAACTCGGCCATCAGAAAATGCGTCCGGATTCAGCTCATCAAGAACGGAAGACAGGTTACAGCCTTCTGTCCGGGGGACGGTGCCATAGGGTTCATCGACGAGCACGACGAGGTCGTGGTGGAGAGGATCGGCGGCAGGATGGGCGGAGCCAAGGGCGATATACCCGGCGTCCGGTTCCAGGTGATCGCCGTAAACAACGTATCTCTCAACGAGATGGTCTCCGGGCGGAAGGAGAAGCCCGTAAGGTGATACTTTGAACGTGAAGATCTTCGGCAAATGGGATCCTGAAGAGATCGAGGTGGCGGATCTCAGCATAAAGCGCTATTTTAACCTCCGTCCACTGGTAGTGATGCATTCGGGCGGCAGGCACGCAAGGCAGCAGTTCAAGAAGTCAGAGCAGCATGTCGTCGAGCGGCTCATCAACAAGATGATGCAGGGCGAGGTCAACACCGGCAAAAAAATGAAATCGTACAAGATAGTGGAAGAGGCCTTCGATATAATCCACCAGAGGACGAAGGAGAACCCCCTCACCGTCTTGGCGAGAGCGATATCCAACGCCGGTCCCCGGGAGGAGGTCGTCCGTCTCAAGTACGGCGGCATAACCGTCCCCAAGGCAGTCGACACCGCTCCCCAGAGGAGGGTCGACAAGGCTCTTATGTTCATCACCACCGGAGCCCAGAAGTCGGCGTTCAAGTCCAAGCGTTCTGCAGGAAGCTGCCTCGCCGACGAGATCATCGCCGCCTCGAAGGGCGACGTTCGGTCCTTCGCGATGAACAGGAAGGACAGCGTCGAGAGGGTCGCCAAGGCTGCACGTTGAACTTCCAGGTTCACGTCGGCTGCAGGCACCCCTCAAAATATTTTTTTCAATATTTATACTTTGAACCGCTTCACGAAGGACTTGTCGATCCAGCTCTTGAAGGTGTAGATGATCCTCTTGGGGATGGGGACGCAGAGGTCACCGTATATCCCGACGGCGCAGCCGCATCCCGTCGAGATGAGGGCGACGGGGCTGTCGGTGGAGGCCCTTATCGAGTAAGGCTTGAGGGGTTCGCCCTTCGCGACCCGAGCCAGGTTCCTCGCGGTGTGCTTCGCCTGGATCTCCGCCTCCATCCCGGTCTTGGTGGCCAATTTTCCGCCGATCTCGATCCATCCGCAGTCTCCGATGACGAAGACGTCCTCCCTCTCCCAGGCTCTGAGATACTGATCGCATAGGAGCCAGCCCTTCTTTTTGGGCAGGTCCAGCCTCTCGATGAGGGGCGCAGCCCTGACGCCAGCGGTCCAGATCGTCATATCGCATTCAAGGGAGCTATTGTCAGCGAAGGTGACGCCTCCGTCCCGGATCGACGAGACCTGCTTTCTGGTCAGGACCTCCACACCCTTCCCCACCAGGATCTTCTCCATCAGGATGGAGGCGTTCTTCGAGAGGGTGGGCAAAAGCCGGTCCATCATCTCGATGATGTACACGGCGGAGGTGGTCTTCTCCGCAAGAAAGCAGGCGGTCTCTATCCCGGTGGGCCCGGACCCAATTATCGCGATCTTTTTGGGGCGTTTCTTCTCGACGAACCGCCTAGCTTTGACAGTCTCCTCCAGGGTGTTGATGGAGAAGGCCTTCTCTGCGCCCTCGACCCCGAAGTAGTTCTGGACCGCCCCCGGGGCCAGGACGAGAAGGTCGTAATCGAGGTCGCCTCTTTCGCAAGATATCCTCTTATCTGCGAAGTCGACGGCGAGGGCCCGGTCCTTCACATGGACGGCGTCCATCTTCCTGCAGAAGGGGTCCAGGGGGGCGGTCATGTCCTCAATTTCTATTCCTCCGCCGAGGTAGTCGGGGTAGAGGGCCTGGCACTCGATCCTATCCTTCGGCTCGACGAGGACGAGGTCCAGCCCCTCCTTTGTGGCGGCATTTCGCACCAGCTCCGCCCCGCCTATGCCGCCGCCCACCACCACCACACGCCAGGAGTCGCTTCGCCTCAATTTCATCTGCTGCATCTCCGTCTCTGACCCGAATCCATCGATAGATCAATCGGCCATCAGCCACTTTGATCAGGAGATCTCCATCTCCACCGTTCTCCTCCCCGTCCTTTTGCCCCGCCTACAGAAGTGGACCGGACCCTCAGATCGGACGGATCCGTACCATAAAAACCCTCCTTCATCGTCGGGTTTGGCGCATCAGATTGCCGCCGTTCGCCTATCGGAGGGACTGCCGCCTCCATCCGATGGCGGCTGCGAGCCCCAGGGCCATCAGGGCGAAGAGCGCCCCCGGCGCGGGGATCGATCTCCTCTTCTCCTGGAGATCGTCCGATGGCTGCGGGAGGGGGAAGTTGATCGATCCGTTCATAGCATCCACCCCCCCAACCCCCGACCCCTCGACCTCCGGCGACCCCCCCGACGCCCGCACCAGATCCGACCCCGAGATCTCGAAGTAGTGCCCTGAGGTCCGGAGGGCGCCCATGCCGTTCTCGACCCGAAGCCTGATCTCGTACATCCCCGGTGGAGCGCCGACCCTGATCAGGTGGGGCTCGATCCCCGAGGGCGAGAACGAGAGTTTGTGCCCGTTCTCGCCGAGGATCGCCGTCCCGTCGACGATCTGGAAGAACCTGATCTCGCTTTCGCCCGGCTCGATCTTTACATACTCCCTTCTGAGGTGATCATCGGAGGCCATTTCAGCGTAGCTCGCAGCTTCCCCAAGCTTTTCGTACTCGGTGGGGGATATGTAGTAGATTTCGCCTGCGGTATCCCGGATCAATCCGATCCTTCCGGATACGTCGAAGCTGACGAAGACCTGTACCGGCTGGGTGCTGTCGTTGACCTGCAAAATCCCTCCCTGAACCTCCGATTCCGGAAGGATCGTCCCGTCGTCGCTCAAGGCAGGAACGGTGGAGTTCCACTGCCAGGAGTAGATCCACTGATCAACGGCCCCGACGCCTGAGGCCGTCAGATCCCCCAGGATCAGCCTGCGGCCATGGGCGTCGACGGTCTCGGCGGTGACGCTTTTTATCTCCCCTGCCACGACGAATATCGAGAAGTTCGCAACGCCCCCAGAGGGGACCGGCTCTTCGGGCATGGACAGATCCGATATCTGAGGAGGGGGCAGAACGTACTCGTTTGTAAATAAGTGGTATCTGAACGTCTCGTTATCGGCGACGGCTATGTTGATCCCCGGGAGGATGGTCGTCTTTGAGTCGCGTCTCAGCAGGATCCAGTCGGGATTGGCCATGATGATGAAGGAGGGGTTTATGACCATCACCTTCAGCTCCCCGAACTCGTTCCCCGGTTCGATGGGGAGGATCATTCTGTCCGAGATCTGAAATATCCCGTCTATTATGGCAAAGTGATCCTCATGGCTGTTGAAGACGCCCTCGATGTGGAGGGCGATCAGGGGCATATCGTCCACATCACCTACATCTCTCTCGTAGACGTAGGTGGAGTTGGACCGGACTATCCCCCTGTCCAGAACCTTTCCATCTTTGGCGAGCATTATGAAGATGGAGTCGTTCGAAACGTCTATGATGTGAACTTCGTACCCATCCATCAGCTTCAGAACGTTGCCGCCGACGACCCTGTTCCGGGCATCAGAGTCGAGGAGGATCTGGCCGATCTGTTCCATCCCCACCATGCTCTTTTTTCCAATCTCTGGGCTCGTCTCTTCCCCGTAGCCCGCAAACCAGGGCTGGCCGAAGAGGGTCGTCACCTCATAGCTTCCCCATCCCTCAAATTCGAAATCTACAGGCTCCACAAAGGATGTGTACTTGAATCCGTATCCCAGCCTGGTTTCGTTCATGGTGAACTCGCGACCCGGACTTATGATCCCGTCTTCAGACATGTAAAGGATCAGAGATTCGGTGCCGATATCCTCCTGGTCATCGAAGTAGAACCCCGCAAAATTTTCGTGGTTCCATCGAGCCTCGGCGAAGCCTATCGACCCATCGGAGTAAAAGAGCCGGACCAGGGAGTCTTCGGTATAGACCGGCCCCCTGATCTCATGGACCCCGTAATCGGTGATCGCTCCAATGGGGTAATAGATAAGCTCGGGGGTGTCCCTAACCCTCAGGGCGAGACCTCCCGCGAGGGGGACGGTGCTCCCCCGGGAGAGTATGAGGTCCCGGGCGTTCAGTAGCTCGATCCTATCATCGGAGAAGGTAGTCACCTCCATCTCGCCTATGAGGCCTCCCGCCTCGATCTTGATGGTGGGGACGTCCTGGATCTGGAAGATCCCATCGATGTCGACTATGGCCATCTCGCCTCCTTGCATCGCCGATCTGACGTGGGCGAGGATTATGGGGAGGCGGCGATCTCCCACCTTGTAGACGTAAGTATCCCCCACTGCCACAACCGACCGATCTACTTCGACTCCGTTCTTCTTCAAGATCAGGTAGACCGTATCTCCGTCGTAGGAGGCTGCTGCCACTTCGATCCAGTACCCTCCGCCCAGGAATAGGGGGGTCTGGGAGGTGGCGGTCTGGATCCCCTCATAGTCGATGAGGACCTCCCGGAGCTCCCCCTCCTCCAGGGCGGAGACGGCGTCGGTGAAGTCGCCATTGAAGTATCCCGCAAGGTACCTCTTCCCCAGGAAGGCGACCGCCTGGTGGCGCCCCCATCCATCGAAGTCGAACTCCTCGGTCCAGACCTCGCTCGAATAAACGAGGTGGCCTTCTTCCACCCTGCGCCCTTCGACCTCGACGACAAGCTCTTCGCCGCCGACCCCAGCGTCCAGGTCGTAGTAGAACCCGCCGAAGCTCTCGGCGTTCCAGTTCCCGTCGCCGCCGCTGAAATGTCCCCGGACCTCGGCCATGGGCACCTGGCCTGTGGCCCCCATGGCCCCGGCCAGAAGATAGATCGATATCCCAAGGCAGAGGAGGGCCAAAGCCCCGAGAGTTCCCCCCTCGCTTTCATCTGCTTCAAAGGCTAATTCTATACCCCCAAACTCATCCTCTTCTCCCGGATCCTCGCCGGTTCAGCGACACCAACTCTGGATAACCTGTATATCCGATGGCGAAGCTTTGGACGTTCTGGAGATAGAACATGTCCCAGGTTAAGCATGTTGCGATATACGGCAAGGGGGGGATCGGAAAGTCCTGTACCGCCTCTAACGTCGCGGCGGCCTGCGCCGAGAAGGGCTGCCGTGTTCTGATGGTGGGGTGCGATCCCAAGAGCGACTCGACTATCACACTCGTCGGAAGGAGGATCCCGACGATGATGGACCTGATCCGGGCGGGGGGTGAGATATCCGAGGAGGACGTAGTCTTCGAGGGGTACGGTGGAGTCAAGTGCATCGAGGTGGGGGGGCCTGAGCCCGGCGTCGGCTGCGCCGGAAGGGGTATCATCGTCGCCATCGAGTTTCTCAGGAAGGTATCGAAGGTCTTAGATGAGATCGATCTTACCCTCTACGACGTCCCTGGGGACATAGTCTGCGGCGGCTTCTCTGCTCCCATACGAAAGGGGCTCGTCACCGAGGCCTACATCATAACATCGGGAGAGTACATGCCGATCTACGCCGCCAACAACATATGCCGGGGGTTGAAGCGGCTGAAGACCCCCCTCGCCGGGGTCATATGCAACTCTCGAGAGGCGGCAGCCGAGAGGAAGATCGTCGAGAGGTTCGCTTCTGAGGTCGGCAGCGAGTTGGTCGCCTACATCCCGAAAGATCCGATAGTCCAGAGGTGTGAGAGGAGGGGGGTCACAGTGATCGAAGGGGCGCCCGACTCCGAGATCGCCGACGTCTACCGGAAGCTGGCAGATCACGTCAAAGGGGGCTCAAAGCCCAGGCACCCTGAGCCCATCGACGACGACCGCCTCCGGGAGCTATCCCTCATATGACCTCCTATATCCCCAGAGTCCTCATCGCTGGGGATCGAAGCTCCAGCGGCAAGACGACGATCGTGGCGGGGCTCCTCTCAGCCCTCAGAAATCGGGGCCGTTCGGTCCAGTCCTACAAGGTCGCCCTCGACTACATCGACCCGAGCTACCATACCGGGATTACCGGCCGGTGGTGCCGGAACCTCGACGGCCACCTGATGCCGGAGGAGACCGTCCGGGAGGTCTACGCCCACGCCGCCGAGGGGGCGGACCTCGCCGTCGTCGAGGGGGTCCGGGGGCTATACGAGGGGTACGACGGCGACCGGGGGTCCACAGCCCAGATCGCCAAGATCCTCCGGGCACCGGTGATCCTGGTTGTGGACGCAAGATCGATAACGAGGAGCGCTGCGGCCCTCGTCAAGGGCTATGCCGACTTCGATCCCGCCGTCGATATCAGGGGGGTCATCCTCAACAAGGTCGGAGGCCAGCGCCACGCCGAGAAGGCTATATCTGCGATCCGGGATCACGCCGGGGTCGAGGTCGTGGGGGTGATCCCCCGGGACGAGTCGATGCACCTCGCCATGCGCCACCTGGGGCTCGTCCCGATGCTGGAGGGGGAGAGGAGGCACGCCGGCTTTGCCGAGAGGCTCGACAAGATCCGGAAGGTGGTGGAGGAGGGGCTCGATATCGACCGGATCCTGGAGATCGCCGCCGAGGCAAAGCCCCTGGAGGCGCCTGAGCCCGACCTCTATCTGCCCAATCGCACCGGCGAAGGGGTCAGGATCGGCGTCGCCCTCGACGAGGCCTTCAACTTCTACTACCGGGACAACATCGAGCTCTTCGAGCTGTCCGGGGCAGAGGTCGTCCCCTTCAGCCCCATCCACGATCCCGCCCTCCCGGAGGTCGACGGCCTCTACATCGGCGGCGGTTATCCTGAGCTATATGGAAAGGAGCTCTCGGAGAACCGGTCGATGATGGAGTCGATCCGGCGGGCCCATGATGGCGGGACGCCCATCTTCGCCGAGTGCGGAGGGCTCATGTACCTCACAGAGGAGATCGAGTACGGAGGCGAGGCTTTTCCCGCCGCGGGGCTCATCCCGGCGAAGACGAGGATGGGGGGGCGCAGGATCGTCAGCTACACCGAGGGGGAGTTTCTCCGGGACTGCTCCCTGGGCCCTTGGGGCGCCACCTTCCTCGGCCATGAGTTCCACCACTCGGAGGTGGTCATCGACGAGGGGGCGAAGGTCGAGTACGCCATCCGCCTCCGGCGGGGGACGGGGATAAAGAACGGCATGGACGGAATCGTCGACGGGAACCTCGTCGCCTCCTACAACCACTTCCATGGAGCCTCCTATCGGCTCTTTCCGAGCCATTTCATAAGGTCTGCACGAGAGGGAAGGGATAAATAAAATCGCCACCTGTTCGAGCCTTGGTGATGATATGGTGAAGATGCCCCCCGAGGTGATAGAGACCCTGGAGAAGCAGTGGCCCATCCCCTTTGCCACCGCCTCCTCCGAGGGAAAGCCGAACGTCGTCTTCATGGGGATCCTGAAGATAAAGGACGACGAGACCCTCCTCTTTGCGGACAACTTCTTCAACAAGACCGCGACGAACCTGGCCGAGAACCCCCGAGCCTCCGTCGTCTGCTGGACGAAGGACCCGAGGCGGTCTTTCCAGATCAAAGGGACGGTGACCTTCGCCGACGAGGGGTCGATCTTTGAGGAGATGGAGGAGTCGGTCCGGGCCCGAAAGCCCGACCTCAACATGAGGCGGGCCGTGATCTTCAAGATCGAGGAGATCTACGAGGCGAACTCCGGCCCGTCGGCCGGGGACAAGATCGCCTGATGGGGATGACCCGAGGGGGCCTCCAACGGCCCCGATCTGCTCTTCTCCATCCACGGCGTTTGTCTTCAATCCTTTTCAATCCCTTTTTCTCGAATATCTGCCTCGCTCCTCCACGACGCAAAGAATAAATATATTGATATTCTATTTGAACGGAGGTGATCTAAATGGTCAAGATGCCAGCTGATGTTAGAGCTACCCTGGAGAAGCAGAAGCCCGCCCCCATCGCCACCGCGGACGCAAAAGGAACGCCGAACGTCGTCTACGTCGGTTTCCTGAAGGTCCTGGACGACGAGACTATAATGATCGCGGACAACTTCTTCTACAAGACCGCAGCAAACCTCGCCGAAAACCCCAAGGTTTCAATCCTCTGCTACGACACCGAGACGAAGAAGTCCTTCCAGATCAAGGGCACCGCCACCATCTACAAGGAAGGAGAGCGCTTCGACGAGATGACCAAGTGGGTTTTAGCCGTCAACAACAAGCTCCCAGCCAAGGCCGCCGTGGTGGTGAAGGTCGAGGACGTCTTCAACGCCATGTGGGGCCCAACGGCGGGGAAGAGGGTCGTCTGAACGGGATATGGCAGAGGGATTTGCCCGAATCGTCCTTTTTTTGTGACCCAGCCTCCGGCCCCGATGCTTCGAGCCGGGTTTTCGGCCTTGAGGAAGTGGATAGATTTATTGAGCATCGAGTCGTCTCTTAACGGCAAGCGGGATAAGATCGCGGAAGCAGCGGAGGGTATTATCGATATGCCGAAGGCGAAGAACTTGAAGAAGGCCTACAACAACCTGGTGGTGGAGCCGCTAGAGACCGAGGAGGAGTTCAGGGATTTTTACGTCGAAAGGCCCGCGAGGGCTCCATCCCCCATCGAGGAGCTGAGGGACCGGATAGATATCTCTGAGAGAAAGGAGAAGTACCTCTTTCTGGGGTTCAGAGGCTCGGGTAAGAGCACGGAGCTGAACCGGCTCTTTGACATGATCGATCCCGACCGGTTTCTGGTGGTCAGCTACTCGATCCGCGACCAACTGAACGTCAGCGACTTCGACTTTCGAGACTTCTTCGTCTCGATGGCCCTGATGATCTACGACAGGGCAGAAGTCGACGGCGTCAAGCTCAACCGGGATATTGAAGAGGATTTTAAGGACTTCGTAAAGCGCATCACAAAGGTCGAAGAGGATGAGGTCACCAGGTCCAGAGCCGCGGGGATCTCTTTGACCCTAGCCAAAGTTCTGCTACTGAAGCTGGGGCGAGAGGCGAAGACCCGGGAATACGTCCGAAAAGAGCTGGAGATGCAGATCAGCGACCTCATCCAGAGGCTCAACTGGCTGATCGTCGACGTCGAGGATAAGACAAAAAAGAAGCTCGTCGTCATCGTCGACGACCTGGACAAGCTGACCCGCGTTGAGCAGGCGGAGGAGTTCTTCTATAAAAACTACGAGCTTCTCTCCCAGCCGAGCTGTTTTGTGATTTACACCTTCCCGATCCCCCTCACCTTCAACCCCTACTTCGAGAACGTCAGGCCCGCCTTCGACGACGCCATAATCCTGCCGCAGCTTCCCGTGATCAACAGAGACGGCAGCAGAAACGAGACGAACCTGGGCTTCTACAGATCCGTTGTAAGAAAGCGGATGGAGGATCACCTGATCGACGACGCCGTTCTGGACGAGGCGATAATATCCACCGGAAAGCTCTCGGAGTTCGTCTCGATCATGAGAGACGCCACGATCAAGGCCTACAGAAACAAGAGGGAGAAGATTGCAAAAGAGGATGTGGAGAGCGCCCTTGAGAAGCTACGGCGGACTTACGACAGGACCCTCACCGAGGCCCACAAGCGCAGGGCTCTGGCGATCCACGAATCGAAGGAGGCCCGCGATCTGGACAAGGACGATGGCATAAGCCGGGAGCTCCTCTTCAGCCTGACGGCCGTCGAGTACGAGGACGAGAACGGGAGATGGTGCGACGTGGACCCCCTCCTTCTGCCCCTGGTGGAAAAATGGAAGATGCGAGATTAGACGAATCGAAGGCTGAAGCCGCGAGGATCGAAGACGCGAGAGTTGAAGTTCCAGGATTAGAGGAAGCGAGGGCTGAAGACCTGGAGGAGATCGATACCATCATCGCGGAGCTGGAGGTCTCGGGTGGGAGGGGCAACCTCATCCTCTGCGTCGTCAACGCTCCTGCCTATCGAGACGGTATCATCCGCGCGTTGAGCGGCAGATTCAAGGCAAAAGTAATTCCCGTCGAAGAAGGCGAAGACGTAATAAAGATTCTGAAGAGTGGGGATTTCGGCGGCGCCGAAGTTCTGATCTGGACTATGCCCGAGAAGCTGACCGATGAGCTGGCGGATGCGCTGAACAACTTTCGAGAGCTATTTTACGATGCAGGGGTTCCAAGCCTCGTCTTTTCGAGCCAGAGCTTTCTCGACGACGTGATAAGAATAGCCCCTGACTTCTGGAGGTACAGGGGGAATTACTACGAGCTGAAGGGGCAAGATCAGGGCTTCGCCTTTGATGCGATCAATGCATTGGCAACGTCTCTGCGCTACCAGAGCAAAGAGGATCTTCTTAGACGAAGGCGAATAAACGAGTACCTCCTCGAAAAGGTGAAGGACGAGAAGGAGGCCGCCAAGATCTTGGATGAACTGGCCGAGATATCTTATCATCTGGGGGAGTACGATATCGCCTCGGAATATTTCAAGCAAGAATTGAGACTTGGAGAGTGGCTAGGTGACAAACGAGGTGTTGCGAGGTCATTGCACAATCTTGGAATTATTGCGTGTGAAACTGGAGATCTCGAAAGTGCGCGCCACCTATATGACGAGAGCATGAAGATATTTCAGGAACTTGGCGACAAGAGCAGCGTGGCAATGTCTCTGCACGAGCTGGGAGTGCTGGCTCAGGACACTGGCGACCTCGCCGATGCCCGCCGCCTCTACGACGAGAGCCTGAAGATTGCACAGGAGCTTGGCAACAAGAGGGGTGTGGCAATCTCGCTGCACAATTTAGGTGTCCTGGCACAGTATACTGGCGACTTGGCGGAGGCACGTCGCCTCTACGACGAGAGCCTGAAGATTGCACAGGAGCTTGGCAACAAGAGGGGTGTGGCAATCTCGCTGCACAATTTAGGTGTCCTGGCACAGTATACTGGCGACTTGGCGGAGGCACGTCGCTTCTACGACGAGAGCCTGAAGATTGCACAGAAGCTGGGCAACAAGAGCGGCGTCGCCATATCTCTGGCCCAGTCCGCTCTTTTGGAAGAGATGGAAGGCAACTTGGAGCGGGCCCTCGACCTGATCCGCCAGGCTGAGACGCTCTTCCAGGAGCTTGGCAGCCCCACAGCCGAACAGGCACGGAGAGATCGCCAGCGACTGGAGAAAAAGGTCGTAAAAAGATAAATTTAAGAGGTAAGAAACTGCTACCAGGGTGCCTGACGTTGATGAAAGATGAAGCAATGATGAAACGAAAAGTTGCAGAGATCTTCGGCCTCTCCCAAGAGGAGTGCGACCTGGTGAACCGGGTCGTCATCGAGGAGATCCTCGCAAGCTCGAAAGACACCCACGACCTCCTCCAGCGGGCCCTCGATCGGTTCGCAAAGACCGAGGGGGAGAAGATGGCGTTTCTCGCCGGGCACATCACTGGCTGGGTGGTCATGAAGGCGGACATGGACATGGATATCGACGCCTACTTCGCCGAGTCCAGGGCGAAGGGGCCGAAGGGGCAGAACACCTGACGGCTTATTCCGCCCCCACCACGACCTTGGTCCCTCTCTTAACTTATTCTTTTCTTCGCCCGGTGGCGAAAGCCCCCTATTTGAGCTTCTCCAGGGCCTTCTTTCCGACCTCTGCCACTGCCTTCTCTACGTCCTCCTTCTTCTCCTCTACATCGGCCTTCAAGGAGGCGGCCTTATGTCCGATATCAGCCTTCATCTTTTCCACCTCGGCCTTGGCATCGGCTTTGGCGTAAGCTGCATCTTTCTCAGCATCGGCCTTCTCCTTCTTCTCCTCGGCGGTAATCTTCTCCGTCATCTAATAACACCTCCTTCTTTGTATAGGATCTATATAGGTGGTCGATGATTATTATAGATTAGTGCTTCGAGCCTGCTCGGAGTTGAAGATCGGCTCTAACGCCCTCTCGTTTCGAACTGAGCGGAAGGGGCGAGGTGAGGAAAGGGTTTTTGGCCCCAGGGATCCAGGGTCCCCCTCACTTTGGGAAAGAGACCTCGACTTCGGACCGGCCTCAGCGGCCGGGAGCTATGGCGGCTCTGGCGCGATCAGTTCGACGGCGACCTGGCGGCCCTCGCCGAGGCGATCTGGGCCGCGAATAAGATGGCGAAGACGGAGCCGCCGGAGGCTCGGCAACGGTTCTACGCCCTCAAAGACGAGTTCATCCTCAGGTACGCCACCAGCGGTCGGAAGGTTCGAGACGAGCCTCCGCCGCCCTGGTACCGGGGGGTCGACGGCTCGGTCCGGATCCTCTACTGCTACCGGGTTCCTGTGGGGGAGAGGGTCTATCGGCTCCACAGCTACCTGCGCCCCCTGGAGATCGAGCCGGACCTCGCCGAGGAGGGCGAGGAGGGGGGTGGGTCCGCCGTCGAGGAATGGTCGTGGCTCCCCCTATCTTACGACGAGCTTTACAAGATGCTCGCGAGCTACGCCCGGGACTGCTGGGGCTATTCTGCGGAGGGGACAGCTTGAGGACCTGCCGACGCCGGATGAGAAGCCGTACGATCTCGACCAATTTTGACCATCTCCCCGGTAACGTCGCCTGAAAATTTAGAACTCAGGAAAGTTAAGTATATACCTCTTCGAGGACGATCCGAGATTGGGGAAAGACCAAAAGAAAGTCAGGACGGGGAACGATGATAGATGACCAGCATATCTGATGCCTTATTTGAAGCGTTGATGACCGCCACCGAGAGGTTGGACGAACTTCGGCAGAGGAGCGGGGCGAAGGTCGCCCTCTTTGCCCTCCTGGCGGCAGCGATATCGATGTACGCCCTCTTCCCCGGCCCCTACGAGCCCCAGATCCCCTGCCCCATGGACGGGACCATCGGGATCGGCCTTGTGCCCCCCCTCTGGTGGGTCGGCGGAGGACCGCAGACTCCCATTCTCTCATCGGTGGGGCTCGACCCCAACTCCCGGATTCGCTACCGCGTCATCCTGGGGACCGCCGAGGAGGATATGGTGGTGGTGGGGACGGCCGAAGGCGGCCGGGGGAGGGAGAACCTTGTCATAAACCTGACGGAGCCCCTCTCGCCGGGGACAGCCTACCTGTGGTGGGTCGAGGCGGAGAACCTTCTTAAGAAGAGGTCCTCTGGCGAGGTTTGGACCTTCAGCACCAGGGACCTTCCCGAGATCCAGCTCTTCGAGGCCGATAGGTCCGTCGTCGACCTCGGGGACGATCTCACCCTCAGCTGGGCTGTGGCCGACGCCTCCGAGGTCTATATAGAGCCGGTGATAGGTCCCGTCTCCCTCCGAGGCGAGACGACCCTCTCGCCCCGGGAGGGGGTCACCTACACCCTCGTCGCGAGAAACTTCGCCGGAGAATCGACGGCCACCGTCGAGGTGGGGGTCCTCCCCTCCTTCATCATCGACTCCATGGCCGGGGGCTGGAGCACCACCGTCGACGGCTTGGGGTCTCGCGTCCTGGGGATCGGGGTGGTCCCGGGGGTCGAAGACGACGCCACCAGGATATCCTTTGACCTCATTCCCGGCGGATGGGCTGGGATCACCAAGACCCCATCCCGGAGAGGCGGCGGCCTGGACCTCGCCGGAACCGACGGCGTATCCTTCTCCTCAAGGGGGGCCGGCTCCGGCTACTCCCTTGAGATCAGGCTGAGGGACGCCGATGGAACGGTCCACCGCCGCTCCTGGGAGGAGGGGGCCGTCCCCATGGACTGGACGCTTATGGAGGCCTTATTCGAGGAGTTCGAATGCGTCGAGGCCGGGAGGAGCTCTTGCACCAATGAGAGCCTCACGGGCGGCAACGTCTCTACAATCAGCTTCGTCGCGGCCGCCCGCGAGGAAGGCGGTTCGGGAAGCTCCGGCTGGATCGCCATCGACGATTTTGTCGCCTTCCGCCGGGAGGGCTTTGTGGCCGAAAAGAGCGATCTGCATTAATCCCTATCGTCTCTCTCCTTCGCCGATCTTTCGGCGAGGGACTCTGCATACTTGAAGTAGCCGCAGATCGGCCGACCCAGGGGGACGATCCTCCCCCGAACCTCGCCACCATCCACCTCGATCTCCGCCGCCGATGGGGCGGAGAGGCGGGGCTCGGTGGGGCTTCCTGGAGATATCAGAAGTTGGGGCCCCGCTTCCACCACGGGCCTGTGAAGGTGGCCGAAGACGAGGGCGTCCACCTCCATCTCCCTTGCGAGTAATGTGGCCCCAGTCGTATCGGCGGAGTAAGAGGCCCGGTGGACGAGGCCTATTCTGACCCCCTCTACCTCCAGGACCCTCCTCTCGGGGAGGATCGACTTCACCTCAGGAGAGTCGGAGTTTCCGGATACCGCCTCCAGGGGACCGAGATCACAGAAGGCTTCGTAGACGTCTAGGCTGATGAAGTCCCCGGCGTGGAGGAGGAGGTCGGCGCCCTCCGCGAGATCGACGATCCCTCTCGGAACCAGGGATCCCGCTTGGAGATGGGTGTCGGAGATGGCGACGATCCGCTTCATGCATGGAGCCTTTTCATCCCCGCCTCTTCGATTCCCAAAAACTCCGCCCCCACGGCGACGACGCTGTTGGTGAATATCGAGGCGTTGATCTCAAATATCGGGTACCTGTGCATGCTGTACTCCGAGACGAGCCAGCTGGTGGTCCTCCGGGAGCCGCAGATCTGGTCGAGGTACTCCTCTGAGACGGGTATGAACGCGGTATCCACCCCCCGCCCCTTCTCTCTCATCAGCTCCACCAGCTCCGACGACGGGTTTGTGGTGATAGGCAGGACGTCCGCACCCCTTTTGAAGGCGCTTTTGACCCCCTCGATACATTCGTAGGTGTTTCCGCTCCCGGTAATGGGGACGTAAACGTCGCCGATCTGAAAGCTGGGGGTGTTGAAGTCCCTCTCCCAGTAGCTCGTCTTGTTCAGGTGGGACAACCTCATCTCGAAGGCTCTAGCCACCAGCCCCGACCTGCCCACGCCGCCGATGATGTACCTTCCGCTCCGGGGAAATAGCCTCTCAAACCACGTAGCGAGCCCCTCCTCATCGACCCGGGAGATGAGCCTGCACTGGGCTGCAAAATCCCTTATAGTCGATAGATAGCTCTCGCAGCCTTTGGTCCTCTCCCCCTCGATCCTACCCTGGACCTCCTTGAAGACGGCGTTCAAGAAGGCTAAAACCTCCAGTTCGAACTCCGTCCCCATGGGGGAGAGCTTGCTGGTTCTCGTCATGTCCAGGTCGTACTTCGTCTTCCCTTTGATCACCAGGACCGAGCCGTTCTCATATTCCTCCACGAGGCTGTGGGCGGTCCCGTCCCTGTTGGCGGTGATGAGCCTAATATCGCCGCCCTGGTTTATTATGTCCTCGATGTACTTGTTCACCGCAGGGGTCTCCCCGGACCCCGATACGGCGATCCCCAGGTTCTTCCTCGTATCTCGGAAGTGCTTCTGGACGGGGTCCTCCATGGTGCAGGGGAAGGCGTTGAAGTGGTTGTAGAGGAGCTGCAGAAAGCTGTAAAGAGAGAGGGCGCTCCTCCCGGCGGCGAGGCCGTAGACGAAGTTCTTCTCGTCCTTCTCTCTCAAAAACGAGGCGAGGGAGTCGGCGAAGCCGTTCACGCTCTCTAGGTCCAGCTGCCCCAGCTTCTCGATGAACGAGCACTGGAGGGCGGTAGCATCCTTATAAGTGTCGATCAGACCTGCCATATAAGAGGTGAATTCAGGAAGAGGGGTGATAATAAGCCTTTGCCCTTCAGCTTATGATCTCCAATAGTCTCCTCTGATCTCTTGCGAGGCTTATCTCCTGGGCGATCCTTCTCCCGTTGGAGAGGTCCTTCTCTATCAGGTCCGAGTAGGGGGAGCCGCCGATGAAGACATTCGTACCGGCGACGATCCGGGCAGAGATCTCGAAGACCTTGAACTTCAGGTCGTCGGTGACGATCGTCTCCAGGCAGAAGGGTCCTATCATCCCTCCGAATAGATCAAGAGACGCCTCGACGACCCTCTCCCCCAGCTCGAAGGCCTTCGGAAGGAGCGACTCTCTCAGGACGAGGGGTATGTTCCCTGTGACGACGAAGCTGGGGAATATCCCCGCCGCCTCCAGCTCGTCCATGGACCCAATCCTGAATATCTCGTCGGCGTTGCTCTCGACCCTCCGGTCTATCCCCAGCATCTCCAGGGTCCCTTTGCTGAGGGCGTACCCGGTGGACCGGATGGGAGAGTAGAAGTAGTGGATGTAGTACCGGGTTCCCAGGATGAACTCCTGGATGGTATGCCGCTGGGAGCTATCGACTTTGCTGAGGTATTCTCCCTTGCTCTTGGATATGAAGAATCCCTTCCCCCCTTTGGCACCGTGATACTTGACGATGACAGGTCGGTCTATCTCCTCGGGGGTCGCAAACCTCATGGGAAGGTCGATCCCGGCCTTGAGGAGCCAGTCCCTCTCCATCTCCCGGTCGCTCTCCCAGGCGAGACACCTTCGGTTACCGAAGGTTGGAACCGGCAACCTCTCGAACTTCTCTGTTCCCAGGTACTCCACCAGAGAGCCGTGGGGAACGACGATGGCGTTCTCCTCAATGAGCCGATCGCTCTCATCGAGAATCGCCCCGTAGCTGTCGAGGCTCAGGAAGGAATCGGGCTTTGCCAGGGGGAACGCGTCGTAGAACTTCGGAGGTCGGCCAAGGCATATCCCCAGGGTCTTGAAACCCTCCTGACGAGCCCCATGAAATATCTGGAGGCTGCTATGAGAACAAACAGTGGCAATAGTTAACTCTTTTGGGTCATACTCTTCCAAAATTTCTTGTATTTTTCTCTTATCTATCATATCTACAACCTTTGGAACGGAGCAACAGGTTCTACCGGTACATAAGCCCTTCGACAGGACCGATATATCTATTCGAGGGTCGATGGTCTCAGGTGGATTGTAAACCCCGATATCCTGGGATCCAGATCCTTTCTCAGAATAGCTTAAAATATCTTCGAAGGGACCTGACCATCATGCGAGCTTCTTTCAGGAGAACGACTGCGGAGACGGAGGTTGAGGTATCCCTCGACCTGGAGGGTTCGGGACGTTCGGAGGTGGAGACGGGGGTACCTCTCCTCGACGAGATGCTGGAGATCCTGGCTCAGGGATCGGGGTTCGACCTCGAGGTGAGGGCTCGAGGAGACCTTCCCACTGGAGATCATCACACCATCGAAGACGTGGCCATCGCCTTGGGCCGGGCGTTTGCCGAGGTGGCGGATGCGGGGATCGGAAGCTCTTTCGTCCCATCCGGAGAGGCTCTCGCCTTCGCGGCCGTGCGTTTCGGTCCGTTGGGATACCGGGACGAGGTCGAGTTTCTGGCCGGTTCCCTGGAGGGGATGGAGCTTGGAAACTACGGCCACTTCATGAGGACCCTCGCCTACAACGGCGAGTTCGCCCTTCATCTGAGGGCCACTGGAGGCGACGACTGGGAGAAGGTCGAGGCGTTGACCCTATCTGTTGCCCGGGCCCTTAAGAGGGCGGTGGCAGACGGCAGAAGAGGTCGCGAAACGAGCTGGAATTCGGATGGAGTTGAACGGATCGAAGAATGAGAATTAGGATGATTTAGACAGCGCGGACCATTATTCAAGAGGATCCAGGGATCAGGACGCTCTCTGGGTCGGCTCGATGAAGATCTCGGAGGTCGCGATGGCGTTGCCGCCTCGAGCGGTGTTGATGGATATGACGATTATGTTCCTCACATCGATATCCATGTAGTTGACGTCCGTCGGGACCGAATGGAACTGACCTTGGCCTGTGACGGTATTACCCCTCTCGGTGTTGATCGCCACTACGCCCTGGAAGGTCTCGTCGTCATCGGGATCGTCGAAGAGGGATACTCCGGTGAGGTCGGATAGTGAAGAATCGAACTTGGTGCTCCTCTTAAGATCATTGGGGCTGAATATGCCGGGCTTTACTGGCGAGCCTCCTTTGGCGAAGTCCTCAATGGAACTTTTTACCAGGTTGAGGGACTCTGGGTAGCCCCGCTCCGTTGCTGTTGGGAGCGGCCCTGCCGTCGCGACGTCGCACGCCGGACCAAAAATGAGGAGCGTGCTCATCAGCACGAGGCCGATGAGCCGACAATTGTTCTCCATCTTTCCCTATTTCAGACACTGGGCTCAGCAGTCACAGCCAGCGGCGGTGCCCTGGGTCGAACATACAGATATGCTGTTCTTCGCAGTAGCGTAACCGGTGGCGGTAGCAAACTGGTTGCCAGAGGATATCTTCTCGATGTTGATTACTCTGGTGTCCCATCGCAATGGTGTAGCAAAGTCCTCGTATACCATTCCGGCGGTCTGGTCTTTTTTAACGTCCAGAGCGTTGCCAGCGTCGCCATGCCAGAAGGCGAAGGCTTTCTGCTCACCAGAGCTGACAAAGTCGAGGTTCATGTTGGCCGGCCAGGTGCCAAAAGACATGTCTCCGGCATTGAAGTCCACCGGGCAGTTTGGTCCGGTACAATCTGCCATCGCTGGAGCGGCAAAGAATGCTACAACCAGCACTAATAGCGCTGCAAATTTCTTTATACTATCACCCCTTCATTGCTTGAAGTAATCATAGTTAGGCGTCGGTCATATTTGTATTTTTTGGTACAATCGATCTGACCCCATAGGCCCTGATTACAAATTCAAAGATTAAAACTGGATGGGCAAAAATGGAGCAATTTGCCCGCCCGGATCTAGCATCTTCGATCCGGGCGCTTCGGGGCGGGCATCTGACGGTGATATTCGGTTCTTATCGGCTCCCATCTCCGGGCTTCACCTGACGCTTTTTGCCCCCTCCTCCAGGATCTCCAGGTTCAGGGGTATAAGCTTCGGCTTCTTGGCGAAGGTCCGCTCGAAAGCCCCGCCGAAGGCCTCGCGAGGGAGGCCGAGGTTTCCCAGCTCCATCAGGGCGCCGAACATGGCGGTGTTGACGGCCTGTTCGACCCCACGTGATAGGGCGATATCGGTTGCGGGAACTGCGACGGCCCTCACCCCCTCCGGCGGCTCGAAGGGTCCTGCCAGGGATTCGTATAGGATAAGCCCTCCCTCTCTGACGTCGGCGGCGAACTTCTCCAGAGAAGGCCGGTTGAAGGCTACGAGGACGTCGGGCTCGTCGACCACCGGGGAGCCTATCGGCACCCCGGAGATGACGACGGAGCAGTTGGAGGTCCCCCCCCTCTGCTCCGGGCCGTAGTCGGGGTACCAGGAGACGAAGCGACCGGATCGGTACGAAGCCTGGGCGAGGGCGAGCCCCATGCTGAGGACACCCTGGCCGCCGAACCCCGCGATCTTGACGCCCTTGACGGCAAAGGATGGGTCGGGCAGAACCTCGACTTCTTCCTCCCCAGCGAGGCCGAAGATAGAATCGAGGGAGGCCTTGGAGAAGTCGGACGCCTCCCTCTCGATCGGCTCCGTCTCGCTGGACCGGTCCCTGAACCTCTTCAGGGGAAACTCCCGCTCCATCTCCTTGTTGATGAACTGTTCGACCCCCTTCGCGTCCATCCTCATGATGGTAGGGCAGGGAGAGAGGAACTCGACGAAGGCGTAGCCCTTCTTGTCCCTCTGGATCTCAAGAGCCCTCCTGACGGCTCGACGTGCCTTTCGGATATGATTTATGTCCGATAGGGAGACCCGCTCGATGTATACCGGTGCTCGGAGGGTGTCCAGGAGCTCGCAGATGTGGATAGGGTATCCGGAGTCTCGAGGGTCCCTTCCGGCTGGGGTCGTCGCGGTCACCTCGCCGATGAGGGTCGTCGGGGCCATCTGGCCTCCTGTCATCCCGTAGACGGTATTGTTGACGAAGAAGACCGCCATCTTCTCACCCCGGTTCGCTGCCTGGACCGTCTCATTCAGGCCGATGGAAGCGAGGTCGCCGTCCCCCTGGTAGGAGATGAGGATGGCGTCGTCCTCGGCCCGAGATAAGCCGGTGGCGATCGCCGGAGCCCTCCCGTGGGCAGCCTGGACGTGGCCGCAGTCGAGGTAGTAGTAGGCGAAGACTGCGCACCCCACCGGGCTCATGACCGCGCACCGGTCCTGGATATCGAGGTCCGCCATGGTGTCGGCTATGATCTTGTGGAGTATTCCGTGGCCGCACCCCGGGCAGTAATGGGTGGCCGTGGGGGCGGACCCCCCCTTCCTCTCAAACGTGCCGTAGAATCCAGCAGGTCCGATGACCTTCTCTCTGGCGGCCATTTATGCCACCTCCCTGATCTTTTCTAGGATCTGGTCGCGCTGGATGAGGTTTCCTCCGTACCTCGAGACCAGGGCGACGTCCCGACATCCCGTCGCAAGCCTTATGTCCTCTCTCAATTGGCCGTCGCTCATCTCGACGGAGATGAACTGGCAGTCCCTTTCGGCGAAGGCCTTCAGCTCCCCGTTGGGGAAGGGGAAGAGGGATATGGGCCTGAAGAGGCCGGCGCGTATCCCCTCTTCCCTCGCGCCGTCGACGGCGGACTTTGCGATCCTGCTGCTGATCCCGTAGGAGACGAGGATGACGTAGGCGTCCTCGCACCTGTAAAGCTCATACTCAACTTCGTCCTCCCGGATCCGATGGTACTTCGCCTGTAGCTTGAGGTTGTGGGCCTCCAGCTCTTTGAAGTCGAGGTCTATGGAGGTGACCAGGTTTCCTCTCGTCTTCCTATTCCCGCGGACGGCCCAGGAATCGTCGATATCAGGCTCGATCGCTTCTTCCGGAAAGCTCAAAGGCTCTACCATATGGCCCAGGACACCGTCGGCGAGGATCACCGCCGGGTTTCTGTACTTGAAGGCGAGGTCGAAGGCCTTGATGGTGAAGTCGCACATCTCCTGGACGGAGTTTGGGGCGAGAACTATGTTCCTGTAGCATCCGTGACCTCCGCCCTTGACCGTCTGGTTGTAGTCGGACTGCTCCGGCCCGATGTTTCCAAGGCCCGGTCCGGCTCTCGCGATGTCGACGATGACGCAGGGCAGCTCTGCCCCCGCAATGTAGGATATCCCCTCCTGCTTGAGGCTCATGCCGGGGCCGGAGGAGGCGGCGAGGACCCGGTGGCCGGCGGCCGCCGCCCCGTAGACCATGTTTATCGCCGCCTCTTCCGACTCCGCCTGGACGAACTTCCTCCCCACCTTGGGGAAGTATTTTGAGGCCTCATGGAGGATCTCGCTGGCGGGGGTTATGGGGTAGCCGAAGTAGCAGTCGCATCCCGCGTACATCGCCCCGACGATCACTGCGCTGTTTCCATCAACTAGCTGGGCTGGCATCTCTTCAATCCTCCTGGAACCTCTCCTTTGAAGGTATGTGGACCTCGACGGCGAAGGGCTCGGGACAGGTGTAATAGCAGTTCCCGCAGCCGATACATCCCTCCCCCGAATAGACGGCGAAACGGTAGCCTCGGGCGTTGAGCTCCTCCCCGAGGGTGAGGACGTTTGCGGGGCAGGCGATGATGCACCTCTCGCAGGCTTTGCATTCGATGGCGTTTATCACCGGGTAGGGCTTATCCTTCTCCCTGATCTCGACCCTTCTGATCTTGCCGCTGATCGTCTTTGGCAGCTCATCGGCGAACTCGACGATCCTCGGGTACTTGTAGGGGGCTGTGATCCTCTTGACGTGGTTTTGTAGCTCCGCCTTCAGCTCCTCCGACGGGACGTAGCCCTTGGTCAGGACGACCGTAGCCTTCACCACCTGCCCCCGGAGGGCGTCCGGGACCCCTGTGATGGCGCAATCCAGGACCGCCGGATGGGTGAGGAGGGCGCTCTCCACCTCGAAGGGGCCTACCCGATAACCGGAGCTCTTGATGATGTCGTCGGCCCTCCCGACGAACCAGAAGTACCCGTCCTCGTCGACCCAGGCGGTATCTCCGGTGTGATAGTAGTCGTCGTGCCAGGTGTTCCTCATCTTCTCGGGGTCGAGGTGATAGTCGACGAAGAGGCCTGGAGGCCTGCCTCCGTCGGTCTTGATGACGATCTCCCCCTCCTCGCCGACCTCGCAGATCCGGTCGTTCTTGTCCACCAGGACCATATTGTATCCTGGCGAGGGCTTTCCCATGGACCCGGGCTTCGGGTCCATCCACGGGTAGTTGGCTATGGCGACGACCGTCTCCGTCTGGCCGAACCCCTCCATCAGCCGAAGCCCCGTAGCCGCGAGGAACCTGTCGTATATCGTCGGGTTTAGGGGCTCGCCGGCGGTGACGGCGTACCTGAGGGTCGAGAAGTCGTACCCAGAGACGTCCTCCTTAATCATGAACCGATAGATGGTGGGTGGAGCACAGAAGGTGGTGACTTTGTACTTCGCCGCCATCTCCATCATCCGTCCGGCGTCGAAGCGGTCGTAGTCGTAGACGAAGACAGCAGAGCCCGCGATCCACTGGCCGTAGAGCTTACCCCAGACCGCCTTTCCCCAGCCGGTGTCTGCGACGGTGTAGTGGAGGCCGTCGTCCTCGACGTTCTGCCAGAACTTGGCTGTCAGGATGTGGCCGAGGGGGTAGGTCTGATCGTGGTTGACCATCTTGGGGTTGCCGGTCGTCCCGGAGGTGAAGTAGGCGAGGAGGACGTCGGAGTTCTTCGTCGCGGCGTCGCCCGTCTGCCTCTCGAACTCTGGGGATGCCGCTTCCAGCTCGCCCTTCAAGTTCAGCCAGCCGTCCCTGGAGCCGTCCCCGACGAAGGCCTTCAAGACCGGGGCGCCTCCCAGCTCGTCGCAGGCTCCGTCTACCTCCTCGGGGACACCCTCGCCGGCGATGGAGATGATCATGGAGAGGTCCGCCCTCCTGATCCGGTAGACGATATCCTTCCTCTTCAGCATGTGGGTGGCGGGGATGGCGACGGCGCCGATCTTGTGAAGTCCGATCATGCAGATCCAGAACTCGTACCGGCTCTTTAGTGATAGCATCACCGTCTTCCCCTTTTTGATCCCGCGGCCCAAAAAGAAGTTGGCAGCCCTGTCGCTCTCGCGCTTCATCTCCCCGAAGGTTATGATCCTCTCCTCGCCGAGGTCGTTGCACCAGACGAGGGCGACCTTATCGGGGTCATCTTTCGCATAGACGTCGACCACGTCGAAGGCGAAGTTGAAGTTCTCTGGGACCTTGATCTTGAAGTTCTCTATGAAATCCTCGTAGCTATCGAATTCCGTCCTCGAGACGAACCTCTCCAGTAAAGACGACATTTTAAGATCCTCTCTGTGCTGTTATATCACCACGACGAGCATCTTTGCGGGCCGGCCGTTCTTTGCCTCCATGGCGTGTCTGTAGGAAGAGTCGAAGAGGATCGAGTCGCCTTCGTCCAGGATGATCTCGTGATCGTGGATGTAGAACTTGAGCGACCCCTCCAGGACGTAATCGAACTCCTGCCCCGGATGGCTGTAGGCGGTGGGCTTCTCCTTCATCGGATCGATGGTGACGGTGAAGAACTCAGCCTTCTTGGAGAGGAATTTGCCAGCCAGGTTCTGGTACCTGTACTGCCTCCTCCGTTCCACCTCGACCCCCTCCCCCTTCCTCGTTACAGTGAATATCCGCATCCTCGCCTCTTCGCCGGTGAGAAGGAGGTTCATATCCACGTCGAGCCTCTGCCCGATCTCGAAGAGCTTGCTCGCCGGAATATCCGTCTTCCCCTCCTCGTAGCAGCAGTAGGTCTCCAGGGGAACCTTCAGGTATTCTGCCATCTCCTCTGCCGTCACCTTCGACAGCTCTCGCAGCTCGCGAACCCGGGATGCGATCTCTTCAATGGTCTCCGCCATGCCGATTCACCAACTGAACCTCGATATACCTATGGTATTTAGCCTCTACCTCTCGGCGGGAGGGGCGGATTTGATAGTAAAGGGCCGATAAAAATCGATGGGGAGGTCTCTGCCCCTCCGGATGGAGGCGAGAGGCCGACCTCAACCTATTAATAAACCCCGACCCCTTGATCGTACCGAAGATGGAAACTATCGAATATCTCGAACATACCGCCGACGTCAAGTTCCGGGCCCGGGGCCGGAGCCTGGAGGAGGCCTTCGAGAACGCGGGGCTGGCGATGATCGGGGCCATGATAGACCCCGCCACCGTCAGGGTGGAGGAAACCTGGCCCGTCGATATCGAAGCGGAGTCCCTGGAGGGGCTCCTCTACGACTGGCTCTCGGAGATCCTCTACCTCTTCGAGGTGGAGCTGGCGGCGTTTTCGAAGTTCCAGGCGGAGATCGAGGAGGTGGAGGGGGGCTGGAGGCTTTCAGGTCGGGTCGGCGGGGAGAGGGTCGACGCCGGAAGGCACCTCTTCGAGACGGAGGTGAAGGCGGTCACCCTCCACCAGTTCGAGATAAAGAAAGAAGCGGGAGAGGGTGGAGACGAGATCTGGACCGCTCAGGTGGTTTTGGACGTTTGAGGTGATCTCATGCTGAAGAAGGTTGACGATTACATCTTTGAGGTGCCGATGGGCCACCAGAAAGGGATGCGGGTACCGGGAAGGATCTTCATCTCCGAGAAGCTCTTAGAGCAGGTCGAACCGGGAACCATCGACCAGGTGGCGAACGTCGCCACCCTCCCCGGCATAGTAAGATGTTCCATGGCGATGCCCGACGCCCATCTAGGCTACGGATTTCCCATCGGGGGCGTCGCCGCCTTCCGGGAGGATGGTGGGGTCATTAGCCCCGGTGGAGTCGGCTTTGACATAAACTGCGGCGTCCGGATGCTCAGGACAGACCTCTTCGCGAAGGATGTGGTGCCGATGATATCAAACCTCGTCGAGGACCTCTTCCACGACGTCCCTTCCGGCGTAGGAGCCAAGGGGAGGCTCCGGGTCTCGGAGCACGAGCTCGATGAGGCCTTCACCCGGGGGGCAGCCTGGGCGGTGGAGGCGGGGTATGGCGTTCCCGCAGACCTCGAGCACTGCGAGGAGGACGGCCGGATGGAGGGAGCGATGCCGGAACAGGTGAGCCTCAAGGCGAGGAAGAGGGGCAGGCCCCAGCTTGGGACCCTGGGGAGCGGAAACCACTTCCTGGAGATCCAGAGGGTCGACGAGATCTTCGATTTTGGCCTCGCCAAAAGGTTCGGCCTCTTTGAGGGGCAGATCACCGTCATGATCCACTGCGGATCGAGGGGGGCAGGCCACCAGATCTGTACCGACCACCTCCAGGTCCTCAGCCGGGCGGTCCGAAAGTACGGCATAGACCTCCCCGATAAGCAGCTCGCCTGCGCGCCCCTGGGGACTCCGGAGGCCGATAACTACTTCGGGGCGATGGCGGCTGCCGCGAACTACGCCTGGGCGAACCGGCAGATCATCTCCGCCTGGACGAGGGAGGTCTTCGAGAGGTTCTTCCCCGAGGCTCGCCTCGACCTCGTCTACGACGTCGCCCACAACGTCGCCAAGGTCGAGGAGCACTCCGTCGACGGGGCGATGGAGAGGCTCGTCGTACACAGGAAAGGGGCGACGAGGGCCTTTGGTCCGGGGAGGCGAGAGATCCCGGACGCTTATCGGGATCTGGGCCAGCCGGTGATCATACCCGGGTCGATGGGGACTCCATCTTACGTCCTCTGCGGAGGAGAGGGGGCGATGAAACTCACCTTCGGCTCCGCCTGCCACGGGGCGGGGAGGATCATGTCCAGGACCCAGGCGAAGAAGACATACGGAGGGACCGAGGTGAAGGACGCCCTCTCGCGGCGGGGGATCAAGGTTATGGCGACCCACCCGAAGATGCTCGCCGAGGAGGCACCCGAGGTCTACAAGCCCAGCGACGAGGTCGTCGACGTCGTCCACCGCCTGGATATAGCGAGGAAGGTGGCGAGGGTCGTGCCCCTGGGAGTCTCCAAGGGATGAGGCTATCGGTCGTTCTGGTGGAGCCGATGTACGAGGGGAACGTCGGCTCTGTGGCGAGGGCGATGAAGAACTTCGGCTTCGCAGACCTCGTCCTCGTCCGCCCCTGCGAGATCGGGGATTTCGGCCTGGCCATGGCCTCCCACGCCCGAGACCTGATGGAGGGGGCGAGGGTCGCGGAGGGGCTCGACGAGGCGGTGGCGGCCGCAAACCTCGTCGTCGGGACGACGGGAGTTTTGGGCCGCTCCACCAATCGACACCTGAGGGTTCCTGCCCTCTCTCCAAAGGAATTGGCAGAGAGGCTCGGGGGGACGGCGGGGGATGTGGCCCTTCTTCTAGGACGGGAGGACGACGGCCTCTCCCGCCAGGAGCTTTCCGCCTGCGATCTCATCGTCTCGATACCCACAAGCCCCGAGTATCCGATAATGAACATATCCCACGCCGCAGCCGTTCTATTTTATGAGCTGTCCGCCGTCGGGGCCGGTGAGGTGGAGCTGGCCCGCTCCGAGAACCTCGCACGCCTCCTCGCCCGGTTCCGGACCGCTCTCGTGGCGTCGGAGTACCACCAGCATAAGCTCGATAAGACGATGCTGATGTTGAAGCGGATCTTCGGGAGGGCGACCCTCACCGACCGGGAGGTTCAGACCCTCTACGGGATCGTCGAAAACCTCCGGTGGGGTGCAGTCCACCGGGGTGGCGAGTTCGAGAAAGACGGAGAAGTCGAGGGGGGTGGAGAAGTCGGGGAGGACGCCGGGGTCTGTAGGGGGATTGTGGAGGGGACGCTCCCGTAAGAAAAAGGTGAGATTTAGGGAGGGCCTAGGCCGCCCCCCAAATCTTAGATTGGGCATCTCTAATCCGAGATCAGACGTTGACGACATACGTCCCGGCGATCTTGTCGTGCCACCCCTGCCTCTTCTTGTCTATCAAGATCCAGACAAATCCTAGGAGTATCACCATCGCAGATATGATCATCCCGATCCACCGGAGGAAGCCCTTTCCGTATCCGATCGGATAGGTCCCGTCGGTCCCGACCAGCTTGATCTTCATCGCCATCATTCCCGGAGTCTGGCCGTTTCCGAAGAAGTAGGTGTAGTAACCGACCGATACCAGGACGCCCAGGAAGGCGATTATGCCGCTCAGAGCGCCTCCGACGTTCATCGAGGCGTAGCTGAGGAACGATCCTATGACTCCGACTATGATGGTGTCGATCAGGTAACATATGAACCTCGACCCCACGCTCGCCAGATCTAGGGTCAGCCCCATCTTCTCTTCAGCGATTTCCATCTCCATCTTCCAGCACCTCCATAAAATTTCTCCGATAATCAGTTACATAACCCTCATATAAATATTCTCCTTGTTTTCGTTAAGCTTATCGATTAATTTTCGGATTTCGTAAATGGTCGGATTTCGTAATTTATCTCAACACGGTAAAAATGCTTGGAATGGATCCGAGGATCAAAGCCCCTAAATTGGCTATGGATGCTGGGCAAGGGGGATCTCCTTCGGGCTTCTTTGGGCTAAAGGTGTCAGGTCCGAAAGATCACCCGAAAATTTCCGGGTGGTCATCCATCACGCTCTTACGACGTAGGTCCCGGCGATCTTGTCGTGCCACCCCTGCCTCTTCTTGTCGATGAGGACCCAGGCGTACCCCAGGAGGAGGACGATCCCGGATATCTCCATCCCGACCCATCGGAGAAAGCCCCTGCGCAGGCCCACCGGCTCGACGCCGTCGGCCCGGACCAGCCTGATCTCCACAAGCCTCATCCCTGGGGTCTCTCCTTTCCCGAAGAAGTAGGTGTAGTATCCCATCCCGATCGCCGCCATGATGAAGTAAACCGGCGAGAGCTCCTCAACTACGCCGCTTCCGGCCATCGCCTCGCCCATCTCGCCTCCGGAGAGGAAGATCAGGGCGATGTAGATCACGCTCAAGACTATCAAGTCGACGATGAAAGACGAGAGCCTCTGGCCGACGGTGGCCAGGTCCGGGCCCCCTTCGCTCTTCTTCGCATCTGCCTCACCCATTATTCAAACCACCAGCTGGGGATCTTCGCCGACAAGGTGCGTCAGCCGAGTGTGACTACTCCCCGCCCTGAAGGGCGGGGCTTCTAGCTTTTGGCAGAGACTGTAGCCCCAGTCTCAGAATGTTTATCGCCGCATTCTCGTCACGGTCCATGACCAGCCCGCATTGAGGACATTCAT
>NZ_JARFPL010000014.1:0-61543 GCF_029167205.1 Candidatus Methanocrinis alkalitolerans | reverse complement strand
TCTCATTATCTGAACGCCCTTCGCTCGTCATCAGCAGTATCCTTGCTCGAGTTAAGCTTCTCGCAGGTGCTACTCCCTTCCGAAGGTATTGTTGTAATTTAGCTTCGTCTCCATCCTTCAAAGTCACGATGTAGGTCTTATTTCTTGGCACAATCTTAATCTTGACAAGTCTTATATGATTTATAATTTATGTTTTGGAGCAATAGTTTCCTCGCATAAACAATGAGAAAATACATACACAGAATCAAAATTTGATACCGATCTCCAGTCTTTTCCACATATGGGACAAATATATATTGAATAACCTGTCATATAAAAACTACTTTTTTAACTATAATATAAAATATATATCAAAAAAATAAGTTAAATCCCTGATCTTACGCTTGCATTCTCAATCAGGGTTATCCACTTGTTATCACCTTGAATCTCAATTCCACAGGCTTCAGCCGGGGTTCTACCATCTAAGCCTTCGTGGGGTCTTATGTAGTTATGAAATATCTGCATTCCTTGAAGGATAGGTGTCTCTTTGATCTTTAGACCTCTCATGGTCTTTTCCCTATCTCTGATCTCGCCATTGATCCGTTCCATCTTGTTATTGTTGGCTGGTCCCTTGAACTTTATGGCATTGCAATGCTGAGATTTGGGGTTTTTTGCCGTGTAGAATACCTTGTTAAACGCATCATGATAAGACGGCAACCCGTCAGTTATTAGGGTTTCAGGGCTTTTACCCGCTATATCTTTGGCGTTCTGGAATAGGTTCTTTGCATCATGTCGATCTTTAGTATCCGCTACCTCTTGAGCTATCCAGTATCTCGTCTCGTCATCCATCAGAGCAAAGAGATATTTCATATCGCCCCTTATCTTCACGTAAACTTCATCAGCCCGCCACGTTGAACTTACATCAGGCTTGATGTTATCGACGTAAGCCTTCATGATTCCCGTATACTTCGATATCCAGTTTGATACGGTTTGATGTGATACTTTTGTACCCATTAGTTTTAATGTCCTTTGCGTGTTTCTTAGAGAAGCCCCACTAAAATAAAGCTGCATAGCCATAGTTATTGCATGAGGATCGTGTCTCATCCCTTTAAACCCTAAATCTTTGCTGAATACCTTCTTGCAAGCCCTACATGCAAACCTTTGGACCTCGCCACGCTTATTATGCCTTATACCAGCCTTTGAGATATCTTCTGATCCGCAATACGGGCAACCCGTTATCGTTATACGTCCGAGTACTCTCTTCGCCTCTACCTGTTGCCTTATACCTAAGCTGATTTGGATAGCCCAAATATGCTTGCACCTAACACCTCTAAACCTGTGATCGGGGCAACTACACTTCCACCCGATTCTGGTATTATCGACATCATAATATCGGTCAACAGATTGCGATCTTACCCGATAGTGATCGTCACAAAGTCGGTATAACTGACCTTCGGTATGAGCTATCAATCGCCCTCTCTCTTCTCTTGGGTTCATATCTTGCATACTATGGTATATACCATTGTAGGTACTTAAACCTTACGCTTACCTCGGTATATACCAAAGTATTATATACTCTGAGGGCCTACTTACTGCTATGGTAAATCAGGCTAACGTTAAGCTTTACGCTTATAAATCAAGGCATAGCATCAACCTTCCCAGTGACTTTGTGAGAGATAGCGCTTTTCCTTTTGAGGTTGGGGAGGAGTTGGTGGCGAGGATAGATGGGAAGAGGGTGATTATTGAAAAACAATGTCTTTGAGAATATATTTTATTATTTATAAATTGTTTATTATTGTGTCGGCCATTTTAAGTGCGTTTTCGGCGTCTTTTTGATCAAATGATAGATTTCGTTTATAATCTACGTTTTTTCTGATATCAAATAGTGTTCCTAACAAATTCCCCAAATAAAATTTTTTATACTTTAATTTCTTTATAAGCTTAGAGTGTGAAATCTCATCATCATCTGGCAAGTTAAAATATATTTTTGTGGCATGAAATGCACTATAGTATGCACGGTTAATTGATGTCCTATAACATATCTCGTCCGATGTGATATTTTTTTGGCATAACGTCTCTGCTAAATCATAGAATGCTCTGCTTTGAACAACCATATTAATCACTTGAATTAAACTCAAGGTTGATGAGATCGAAGAGTTGTTCTGCTTTATTTGTAGGCCATATATCTTTTGAAGATATCATTAATCTTTTAAAAAACTTCTCTATTTCGTTGCTAACAGTTTCCCATAATACTAATACAGTATCAAACTCTACATTATATAATTCTACAAGTATATGTACTTGTTTCCATCCTATAATTTCATCGATTGTTTTATAGTTGATATATATTCGATAAGGATACTTTGTGGCTAATATGTTATCTATCATATCAAATATATTATTCATTATATAATCAAAGTACTTGTCTTGTTTAAGAAATTCTTCAATTTCATCACTCATATATATTCTTGATTTAACCAGAGAGGATATCTCGAAAATAGGTTGCGGTATAACGTATTCTGCTAGATTTAAGCGAGACCCCGTCGTATTTTTGATGCTTAAATTTAAACATGAAGCCGGAGTTAAAGGTTCAAAGTTACTTAAAACTTTATTGTCTACTTGGACTTGAAATGGATTATATGTCTCACACATCTTTACTCCTCGTTTACCTCGCCTAATTCCACCCTAAACAACCACAAAACATAAGAAACACACTTTATTACATCCAACATACTGTTGCCCAATTTATCTTCGGTGAGATTATCATAATATATTTCCTTTGCAAATTGAATACCCCTCGGATAACCAGCCGTTTCGTAAGTAGGATCAAACGCATAATTTGCAGGTAAATTAGTGATACTTTTAATTAAATTAAGCATAAATCCTTCACGATCTTTTGTCCTCATTGTTTCAAATATTTTTAGATGTGGTTCTCCTATTTTAACTTCGGCTATCACTGATATTGTAGTCTCCCATGTTTTTGGCTGAAAAACCGTAAAACCGATACCGATATCAGACATTCCATTAAGTTGAAAATATATATTTTCTTGTATCTGAGTAATTTCGGCACCAGATACCCCACGATGGCCCATCCAACTCTCAACAAAACGCTTTGCTTCGGCGGGGTTACTAATTGTCATAAATTAACCTCGACCTTCTTCGACGTAATGATGTAAGGTTCGTACACGTCTATGTGTATAAAGGTTTCGAAACGAGGGGATATATATATAAATCAATACACATTTAAACATATATCTAATTTTATACATTATTTTTGGTACACGACCCGGATATATCATGCCCATATAGCAACCGCACGTAAAAACGATGTCATCTAAAAAAATCGTTTTTGCCCACATTCTCAGTGTTACTCACCTTTCACGCCCAAATCTCTCAAATCTCACCTACCGATAACTTGACAGAACCCTGAGGGCGGCAGATATGACTGCGGTGATGAAGCTGGCCAAGATCCATTAGCAAGGCCTCTCTTAGGGGAGCCCCCCAGAGAGCCCCGAAATAGAGGCAATTATTGCTTATACCGGCAGTTACTTCATCACCTTCAGTCGTGAAGGGGTTCGCACGTGCCGGGGTGACCGAACGGCTAGGTGCGCGGCTGCAGACCGCGACAATCGGGTTCGACTCCCGACCCCGGCCTTATGATCGTCTCCAACACCATGACCGGCGAAAAGGAGGCCTTGAGGCCACTTCATGGGGGCCGGATCAACATCTTCGTCTGCGGCCCTACGGTCTATGACGACGCCCACATCGGGCACGCCCGGACCTATATAGCCTTCGACGTCGTCGCCCGGTATCTCAAGGCGAGGGGCTACAGCGTATTTTACCTTCAGAACATAACCGACGTCGATGATAAGATTATAGAGAGGGCAAAGAAGCTCGGGGTCGATCCGGCCGCCTTGGCCCGGAGGTTCGAGAGGAGATACCTCGAAGATATGAAGGCCCTCGGGGTCGAGAACGTCAATCTCTACGCCCGGGCGACGGAGCACATCCCCGAGATCATCAGCCAGATCGAGCGGCTGATGGCGAAGGGCTTCGCCTATGAGACGGAGAGCGGGGTCTACTTCGACGAGTCCAAGTTCGAGGAGTTTGGAAAGCTATCCCATAAGAGCATGGAAGATCCGGATAGGCACAGGATCGAGCCTGATCCGACCAAGAGAAATCGCGGCGACTTCACCCTCTGGAAGAAACGAAGCGGCGAGGAAGGTATCAGCTGGCAATCCCCCTGGGGTGAGGGCCGGCCCGGCTGGCACATAGAGGATACGGCGATAACAGAGGCGTACTTCGGACCCCAGTACGACATCCACGGAGGGGCTCTGGATCTGATATTTCCCCACCATGAGGCTGAGATCGCCCAGATGGAGTCCGTATCGGGGAAGGCGCCCATGGTCAGATGCTGGATGCATACCGGATTTTTGAATGTAAAGGGCGAGAAGATGTCCAAGTCCCTGGGAAACTTCATCACCATCCGAGAGCTTCTCAAGACTTGGGAGCCGGACGTCTTCCGGCTGGCCGTCCTCTCGGCCCATTACCGCACCCCCATCGACTTCTCCGAAGGCGTCCTCGATCAGTCCCGCCGGAGCCTGGAGAGGATCCGCCAGCTGGTCTCGACTATAGATCAGAGGCTCAAGGGGGAGGCTGACGATCTCCCTGCCCCGAAGGAAGATGAGGGGCTGGAAAGGGCAAGAACTGAATTCTTTGAGGCGATGGACGACGACTTCAACACCCCCAACGCCCTCCGGGTGGTCTTCGGGCTGGTAAGGGACCTCAACCGCCGAATGGACGAGGGAGACTTATCCATCGAAGGGATCCGGGCTGCCGGGGAGATGCTGGCGGAGTTCGGGGAGGTCCTGGGGTTGGACCTCTACGCGGAGGGATCTCGGGAGGAGGACGATAAACTGAGGGATGGGCTTCTCGCCCTCCTCCAGGAGGTCCGCCAGAGGCTGCGAGAGAAGAGGGAGTGGGAGCTTGCCGACGAGATAAGAGAAAGGCTCCTCGATCTCGACATCGTCCTGGAAGACAAAAACCAGGGCACGAACAGAGACCGAGATCGCGGGTGAGCTACCTTCGGAGAGCCGTTGGAGGGTAACCCTTAAATCCCAAAATAACGATTGTGAATCGGTGAAATAGAATGAGGGATCGTCTTTGTTGATGATGGAGAGATCGAACGGTCTTTTGAGAAGAAGGTTGAGCGGCTGCCACCGTCGGCAAAGCTCGTATTGAAGGTCCTGGAGTCCGGGTCCCTTCTAACCCAGAAGGATATCGTGAACAGGACATATCTTCCGGCAAGGACGGCCAGATATGCCCTCCGCCGCCTGCAGGATGAGAAGCTTCTTGTGAAGCAGTTCTACTTGCCGGATGCCCGCCAGCGGCTTTACAGACTGAAAACCAATACCTTCCTGACCAAAACAACCGGTTAAACTATATATTGAGGCTCTTCGCTATTCAGTGTGGGTAACTTCATGATAGCGATAAGCGGACTCGATCATGCAAATGCCTGCCATGAATTCCGTTCCTGAGTCAGCACGTAGCGATACATATCATGATCCTCCCTATTCCCGGCAGTCATGAAGTTATTGGGACCAAGCTACAGGATTGGCGATCCCTTAAATCCACCCACACAAAACAGCGAGGAGCCTATATTGATCTTTCTTCGCAGATGGCTCACCCCTGAGGATAATTGGGATGTCTATCTCGTCCTGGCATCCCTTGCCGCCCAATGGATGAAATCTACCCAACGCCCTCTACGGCCTTCCGGACCAACAGCTGAAGTAACACCGCTATGTCCTCTGTGCTGAAGATACGGGCGAGACTTCGGTCGAAGAGGATGGTGGCCTGGGACGGTATCTCCTCATCTCCTCCCCAGAATACGATTTTGATAATCCCTTCGGGGAAGGGGGAGATCTCCACGCCAACGTCGCCACATTTTACTGTTCTGCCGCCGAACCGCTGGAGCAGGTTTCGGATCAGTCCCTCGGGGTTTCGGTCAAAGCCTCCAACCAGAGGTTTGATGACGGTCTCCTCGAAGGCGGGCAGAAAGGATATACCTCCTTCGATCTCTCGAAACGAGATCCATTCTTCCTTCTCGATGGGTCTTTGCTTGCGTATGCCGATGAGGTAGTGGAGGACGAGTATGGATACATCATCCCGGTGGGGTTCTCCAAGGGTTGACGATATCGTTCTCTCTTTCGGGTTGACCAGATAGACGTCGGTCAGAAAGGAAACGGCAAACTCGAAGGTCGAGGGCGTCTCTTCCAGCTCTTTCCATCCCCTTTCGAGGGCGATTTCGTATCCCATAATCAACTCCGTTCTATCCCGTTTCGAGGTCGTCCCCACCCTCATGGGGCCTTCGTTCCCCCGACCGGACCTGAGCCGGATTTTCGCCGACCTCAAGCCACCTCTCCCCCGCGGGACGCACCTCCTTCTTCCAGATCGGAGCCCTCCTCTTCAGCTCCTCGAGGATGTACCTGCATCCATCGAAGGCATTTTTCCTGTGGGCTGCAGAACAGGCCACGATGACGATCTCATCCCCTATACGGAGGCGGCCGGAGCGGTGGATAACGACTGCCTCCAGGAGCCCGAACCTCGCCAGCGCCTCCTCCCTGATGGCCAGAAGCTCCTCCTCGGCCGCCTCTCTATATGTCTCGAGATGGAGTTCATCTATGCCGTCGTCCCTGACGGTCCCTATGAAGGCGACGACCGCCCCCGCATCATCTCTCTTGACGGCCTCGATCGCCTCATCCATCGAGAACTCCCCCTCGGCGATCAAGACCGGCTTGCTATGGGGAGATGGGTTATGACCCTTCATCAACCCCCCTCTCGGACGATCGCTGCCTCGTCCCAAGGGACGGAGGCCTGACCCTCCAAGGACCTGATCCGCTTTCCGCTCTTCATGATCACCACCGCGCCTCAACTTCAGCTCTTCGCTTATTCGAGACTGCGGCCTGAACAACAAGATCTCACCGACCGACTATATGCTGATGGAGGTGGTGAGAGTACACAACAAACCCGATGAAGGCCTCGACGTACCGCCTCCCAGAAGCGACGTCGTCCGGGTCGTAGTCCTTCGCGGAAGAGACAAGATGAAACCTCCTGGAGAGCTCCTCATCGACCGCAGCTCTCATGAACTCCAATAACTCCTCCGGGTCTCCCGACTCTATCGCCCTCTCCGCCCTGGGGACTACGGGACCCTCGTCGAGGCCAGCAGGTTTTATCCCGGTGTACGGGGCCCCCTCTCCGGCCCTGTGTAATCTGACCGCCGTCTCGAGGATCCAATCGTCTGCGACCTCTTTCGCCTCCTTTCCCAGCCTTCTGGCCTTCAGGCCCCTCTCGAAGACATCCTTCATCTCATCCTCGGAATCGGGGGGGATCCATATTAAAATAAAATTGACATTTCCGGCTTCCAAGGCCATGGATACAGCCTCTGCGATGGGCCCGTCCCTGGTATCACAATGTGGTGGCATTATAGAAATCCTCCTGACCTCCATATAGGAGAGGTCTCCATAATAACATTTGGGACCTCCATGGGATCGGCGTCGCCGACCAGAAGGATTCTCGCTATCTATTCTATCCATGACCTCGGACGTTTCATCCGACGGGCCGGATCATGCGGACCGAAATTCCCCTCATCCTCCCGCCACCGGTGGGAGGATCGCCACCTCGTCCCCCTCTTCCAGGACCGTTGCCAGCCCCTCCAGGGAGTCTATCCGCTCTCTGTTCCTCATGATGATGACGTACTCTCTCACCCGGCCGTCCTCTTCGAAGATGGCGGGACCGAGCCCCTGGTGGGACGAAACGAGAATCTCCAGGAGATCTCCCACCTTCGAAGCCTCTTCGAGGTCCAGATCCGTCTCCTTTCCCAGGATCTCCCTGAAGCTGGCAAAGGCCCTGACATGTATCAACATTTTTCCTCCAATATATCCGCTATGCCGCATGCTACCGACAGGCCCCAAACAGCCTGCTGATCCCGTCGCTGGTGACCATCCCCTGGACCCTTCCCTCTCCGTCCAGGACGGGGAGGGCGGATATGTCGTGATCCTTCATCCTTCTGGCGGCCGTCTCGATGGAGTCCCCCTCGAGGATCGTCAGGACGTTCTGGGTCATGATCTCCCGCAGCCTGGTATACTTCATGGCCACCGCCTTGGATATATCCCAGGCGGTGACGATCCCAGCGAGCCTTCCGTTCTCATCGGTCACCGGCAGGTGGGTCACCTCCCGCTCCACCATGACCCTGGCAGCGTCCTCGACGCTGCCGCCAAGGCCTATCGTCACCACATCCCTCGTCATGATCTCACCGGCAGTGCCACGGGAGAGGAAGTTTCTCAGGATGTAGTTCATCTGACCCGACTCCAGGAGGAAGGCGTCGTGACCGTAGTTGGACGCGATCTCGCAGTCCCTCACATCCACATCGTTGGAGGCCAGGGCCTCGACGATCTCCCGGGACTGATAGGGGGGATACAGCCAGTCGGAGGTGATGGAGATGACCAGGACCTTGGCCTTCACCCCCCGAAAGGCCTCGGCGAGGGTCCCCTCCCCGGCGAGGTCGAAGTAGTCGATCGCCTTGGTGATGTAGAGGTAGGAGTTGGCGTCAAACCGCTTGATGAAGTTCTCGCCGTGGTAGCGCAGGTAGCTCTCCACCTGGAATTCCAGGTCCATATGGAAGCTGTACTCGCTCTTGTCCTGGAGGCGCCGGCCGAACTTCTCTTCCATCGCCCCGTCGCTGAGGTAAGTTATATGGCCGACCATCCTGGCGAGGGCGAGCCCCCGCCCCGGCGGCGGACCGCCGTAGTAGCCGCCGCCGTTCCAGTCGGGATCGGATATTATCGCCCTGCGCCCCACCTCGTTGAAGGCGATCTGTTGGGGGGAGGAGTAGGCGCTCGTCGCTATCGGTACCGCCATCCGGACCATCTCGGGGTAGGATACGCACCACTGGAGGACCTGCATCCCCCCGAAGGAGCCTCCCACCACGGCGAAGAGCCTCCTTATCCCCAGGTGGTCTATCAGCCTCTTCTGGACCGCCACCATGTCCCTTATGGTGATGATCGGCATATCCAGGCCGTAGGGCTTTCCGGTCTTCGGATTGGTGGAGGAGGGGCCGGTAGTCCCCTTGCACCCCGCGAGGACGTTGGAGCAGATGACGAAGTACCTGCTCGTATCAAGCCCCTTCCCAGGGCCTATGACGTCGTCCCACCAGCCGGGCTTCTCCTCTCCGTCTCTATAACCTGCGGCGTGGGCGTCCCCGGAGAGGGCGTGGCAGACGAGGACGGCGTTCTCCTTATCCCGGTTCAGACGGCCGTAGGTCTCGAAGGCGACCTCAACTCCGGTGAGCCGGTCGCCATGATCCAGGACCAGATCCTCCGGGATCCTGAAGGTCCCGGCCCTGACCCTGCCGACGGAATTTCTCTTCATCTCACCGCCCTGGCGAGAGCCTGATCCAGGTCTGCTATGATGTCTTCGACGTCTTCGATCCCCACCGAAAGTCGTATGAAATCCGGGGTGACCCCACAGGCCTCCTGCTCCTCAGGGGTCAGCTGCTGGTGGGTCGTCGAGGCGGGGTGGATCACCAGGCTCTTGGAATCGCCGATATTCGCAAGGTGGCTGAATAGCTCCACCGACTCGATGAACCTCTTGCCTGCCTCCATCCCCCCCTTGATCCCGAAGCCGAGGATGGCGCCGTACCTCCCCCCGAGGTATCTCCTGGCGAGGTCTTGGCTCGGATGATCTTCAAGCCCCGGATAGTTAACCCATGTTACGGCGGGATGGTCCCTGAGGTGCTCAGCCACCCTCATGGCGTTCTCCGAGTGCCTCTCGACCCTGAGGGCGAGGGTCTCCAGCCCCTGGAGGGAGAGGAAGGCGTTGAAGGGGCTGAGGCAGGGCCCCAGGTCCCGGAGGAGCTGGACCCGGACCTTGATGATGAAGGCGACGTTCCCAAGGCCGGGAAAGCTCCCGAAGGTCTCCCAGAACCGCAGGCCGTGGTAGCTGGGGTCGGGCTCGGTGAACTCCGGGAACTTTCCCCTCGACCAGTCGAACCTCCCCGAGTCTACTATGACCCCGCCGATGGAGTTTCCGTGGCCGTTGATGAACTTGGTCGCCGAGAGGACGACTATGTCGGCTCCGTAGTCGATGGGCCGTGTCAAGCCCACACCGACGGTGTTGTCGACGACGAAGGGGACCTCTGAACGATGGGCGATCTCTGCAATCTTTTCAAATTCGGGGACGTCGAGCTTCGGATTTCCGATCGTCTCCGCGTATACCGCCCTCGTCCTGGCGGTGATGGCATCCTCGAACTTCTCCGGATCGGTGGAGTCGACGAACCTCACCCTCCTGCCCAGCTTCGGAAAGGTGTAGTTGAAGAGCTGATAGGTGCCGCCGTAGAGGTTGTCGGCGGAGACGATCTCGTCTCCCACCTCGGTTATGGCCAGGAGGGCGAGGGAGATCGCCGACATCCCGGAAGAAACGGCCAGCGCTCCGGTACCGCCCTCCAGGGCGGCGATCCGCCGCTCGAGGACGTCGCAGGTGGGGTTCATCATCCGGGAGTAGATGTTGCCAAACTCCTTTAAGGCAAATAAGCTGGCCGCGTGATCTGCGCTCTTGAATACATACGAGGAGGTCTGATATATGGGCACAGCTCTGGCCCCCGTCGTCGGATCCGGATCTTCCTGGCCAGCGTGGACGGCCAGAGTCCCCATCCCCAGCTTCTTCTCTCTCATCTTTATTTTCTCCTTCAGCTGATCTTCAAACCATATCTTTCGGCGATCTCCAGAAACGACCCTGCGGCGTAATCCACCTGGCCCGGAGTGAGGCCGTAGGTGTTCAGTTTCCAGACCCTGGTGGCGCCGGCAAACTCGCCTATGATCCCCCGCCTCTTCAGCTCGTCGCTGAGGAAGTAGCCGCGCCTCTTGTGGGTCTTTGCCACCCGGTCGAAAGACTCGGTGGTGTCGACCTTCGAGAGGGTGTGCCTCCTGGGAAGCTCGCTCAATACCCTCGTCCCCTCGATCCGGGAGAGCTCCCTGAGGAATCGGTTCGACTTCGCCACCTCATCGTCCCAGGCCGCCGTCCTCGCCTTCACCCTGGGAAAAGAGGCGATCATGGAGATGAGGGTCCCTCCCATGAGGGTGCACCCCATATTCTCCACCTCCTTGATCCCGAACCTCCTATTGGTGACGTCCCCCACAATCTCGGTCGTCCGAAAGACCCTCTCGGCCCACTCTTCGGTTGTGGCGAGGACCCCGGAGGGGGCCATCGCGGCCATGCTCTTGTGGCCGGAGCCTACGACGAAGTCCGCACCGATCTCTTTGCCGTCGACGGGCATCACCCCCACGGTGTATGCCCCGTTGTAGAGGAAGGGTATCCCGTAATCCTTCGCCACCTTTCCGATGCCGCGGACCTCGTGCTCGTTTCCGAACTGGTAGTCGAAGTGGTCGATCATGATGAGCTTCGGCAGCGTTCCAGTCTCGGCTTTCACTTCCTCTATCTTCTGGGCCGTCGCCTCCGCTGTAACCACGTTCCTCTCGTTCAGAGGCACCTCCCGGACGACCCCTCCCGCGACCTCGACGGCGAGAAACTCGGTGTAGTGGGCGAGGGAGGATACGATGACGAAGTCCCCCTTCTCCAGGAGGGACTGGGTCACCGCCTGAAAGCCCCGCCTCGCTCCCGGGACGACCCTCGCCACGTCCATGTGGAGAAACTCCGCCAGCTCCGCGTGGAACGCCTCCACAGGAGGGCGGGCGATCTTGTCGAGGCGGAAGGGTTTTCGGCAGTGGTCGCAGGTGGAGTAGCCGTCACCGTAGGATATGACCGCCTTGCGGGCCTCGGGGGTGAGCCTGCCGGCCGCCTGGATCGGGTTGATGTTTATGTAATCCTCTTCGCGGCTACGAACCTCTATCCCGTCGCAGACCCGCCCCGAGGGCGGCTCGCCGCCGCCATCCTCGATCTCGTCTATGATCCCCCGGACCCTCGCAAGAGCCTCCGCAAACTCCCTCTCCTCGCCTTCGTCGAGGCCGCTGGGGAGGGACTGTCTGAAGATCTCTCTTACGTCTTCCAGGGCGAAGAGGGCCTCATAAGTCTTCTGTATCCTGGTCCTTCTTGAAACGTTCATCTCGTCTTCCTCTCAAGCCGAGGGTGAGAATCGAACTCACGTGGATCCGGTCTGCAGCCGAATGCATAGCCACTCTGCCACCTCGGCCCTGAGTTCACAATCGTGAACACAGCGTTAACGATTGTTATCTATATGAAGCTTGTGACCCCGGATCCAGAGGACCCGGATGGATGATGGCCGGAAAGCCCCGGGTCCTGATATCATCCCGATGGATCCATCATCGACTCGAAGAAGACCGGCCAGAAGGGATCCTGCTCCGGGATCTCCAGGGGGACCGTCCTCCCATCCGACCTATTCATGACCCTCTCCCCGGGATCGGCGGTGACGGTCCCCACCACCGAGGCCCTTATTCCGGCAGAATGAAGCCTTCTGATGATCTCTTCCGAAGAACCCGGCTTCGCCGTGATGATGAGGGCGCCCTCGGCGATGGCGGCCACCGGATCTATCCCGAAGAAGTCGCATATCATCTTCACCTCTTCGGGGTAGATGAAGGAGGCCTCGTCGACTATCATACCGACACCGCTTGCGTTAGCCACCTCGAAGAGCCCCCCGATGACTCCGCCCTCAGTGGCGTCGTGCATCGAGGTCACTCCGCCCGCCTCCACCGCCACCATGGCGTCCTTCACCACGCTCATCTCTTTACAGAGGGCTTTGGCCCTCTCTACAAGATCTTTCGGATGGCTCTTGAGGAGGGCATTCTCCCGCACCGTCGCCAGGATTCCGGCCGCCTCTATCGCCGGCCCCTTGGTCAGGATCACGTCGTCTCCGGGCCTCGCCCCTCTGGGGGTGACGTACCCGCCCTCCTCGGCCACGGCGAAGACGGTCACCCCGCCAATTAGGGGGGCTGCAAGTCCAGGGTACCTACCGGTATGCCCGCCTACTATGGCTATATCCAACTCCAGAGCAGCCTGGTGTATCGCGTCGACGATGGTCCTGAAGTCAATGTCGTCGGTCTCAGGTGGCATCAGGAGGGTATAGGTCATGTACCTGGGCTTGACGCCCATGACGGCCACGTCGCTGGCGCCTATATGGACCGCATACCAGCCGAAGAGGTCCAGGGGCTGGCCCGATATCCCAAAGATGGGGTCCTCGGCGACGATCAGGACCTTTCCGTCCCCCAGGTCCACTACCCCTGCGTCGACACCGGTGAAGGGGGGAACGAGGACCGTATCGTCCTCGGCCCCCAGCCTTTTGAGGATAAAGTTGGAGAAGATGGATAGGTCGATCTTTCCGATCTTGGTCTCAGGTCCTTTCATGAAAAGACCTCGCAATCTCGCAGACCTCGCGGACGACCTCCAAGGGATCCCTGCCGATCAGGACCGTCACCGGCTCCTTTCCCACCGCCCCGGTCTCGTAGAAGAGCTTGGGGATCCGGCCCCCGGCAGCCTCTATCGCCTCGGAGACCTTCCAGGGCATGGAGCTTCCCTCCATCTCTTTTATCTCATCCGGCTCCTTTCTCCTGTCGATGACGCTATATGTCCATCCCTTCTCCGCGGCGTACCCCTCCAGCCACTCTGCCAGCCTGGAATCGTTGGCGAAGTTTACCCCGGCCCGATAGGCGGGGTCCCTCTTCATTACCTCCATGATCAGCCTCGCCATGTGGCTTGAAGCGCCGAACCTCGGCCTTCCGGCTGCATGGGGCATCCCTCCGACGACGGTTATCCGTCCGTCCACGGCCAGGACATCCTCCGGGGACCCCGGATTCGGCCTCGAGTAGACGAGGTTGGTCCTCACCTCCGGGATCAGGGGCGAAAACTCTTTGCAGCTCTCGATCTCTTCTATGGCCAGGGAGATCTTTCCGTACATCTGGATGTCTTCTTCGATGGTCACAATATCCCGCCAAAACGATGGTTCATTAAAAATGGTGCTCCTCCGGGGATCCAGAGGTCTCCTCGGATCAATTTTTAAGATTATGCCGCGGCACAGTCGCATCTGCCGCAATCGCAGTTGCCGCATTCACACGGACTACAGTCACATCCGCCGCAGTCGCAGTTGCCGCATTCACACGGACTACAGTCACATCCGCCGCAATCGCAGTTGCCGCATTCACACGGACTACAGTCACATCCGCCGCAATCGCAGTTGCAGTCGGAGCATTCTGTGGGCTCCTGACAGTCACAAACATTTCCACAGAAGCCGAGGGCCCCCATAGGCAACAGCACCAAAAATAGCGCTACCGCCAACAGAAGTCTATATGCGTCCATATTTTTCTAACCCCTTTTCTTGAGTCCACAATTCACAATTGCGAACCGATCCCATATAACAATTGTTATTTGATATAGATTTTGGTCGGGGATGCCGCAACTTTTATATTGAAGATATTCACAATTGTGACTCGTCGTACTGGATTCGAGGCCCTTTTCCCTCTCGGGGGTTTGGGAAAGGTCTGGGCGCATATGGTGGAATGGAAAGAACCGGAAACATCTACGATTTAGAGGTATGTTGTAATGAAGTTGCGGTTCAACCACCTCCTGCGCCCAAGAGATGGATCCAAAATGGAGATGGAAGGATGATAGATCTCAGAATTGCTGCAAAGGCGTTCATTTCGTTGAGCTTGATGATGGCTATGGCTCTCACCTGCCAGGCCGCGAATACGCCAGAAGAGCTGGAAGGAGATGTCATCGAGATAGGGGAGATTTACGATGAATTCTCCGCTTTCGAGGATGAGACGGTGATCGTAGAGGGAGAGATAGTGTATGAATGTGGATCTGGATGCTGGTTTGTCTTAGACGATGAGACAGGAAGCATCTTTGTGGACATCTTCCCGAGCAACTTCGTCATCCCCCAGGAGAGGGGCTCAGAGGCGAAGGTCTATGGGAGGCTTTCCAGCAGGGACAATTCTCCCTACATAATAGGAGAGATCGTTGAGATAGACGGAGAGACATATAGATGAACTTTCTCACCCTGGCGGCGAAGAACCTGATGAGGCGACGGGGAAGGACGCTGTTGACGGTTATGGGGGTGGCCATATCCATCTCTGTCCTCTTCAGCCTTCTAGCTCTGAACTCCGGCTACGAAATGGGCCTGAACAGAGAGATGAACAGCCTCGGGGCCCACATCCTAGCGGTGCCGAAGGGCTGTCCCTACGAGGCCGCATCCCTGGTGATGCACGGCGGGGTGATACCCAAGTATCTGTCCGACAATGATCTGGAGATGGTCACCAGCATCGAAGGCGTGAATATCGCCTCCCCCCTGCTGATGTACCAGTTCTACCTCAAGGACCAAAATACCGGCGAGAGGGTGCCTCACATCGTCTACGGCATTGATATCGATGAGATGAAAAAGCTGAAGCCCTGGTGGAAGGTGGAGGGCAGGTTCTTCGAGGATAATGAGACGAAGGTGATGGTCGTCGGAAGAGGGCTCGCGGAGTACGAGAACCTGACTGTGGGGCAGATCCTTCCCTTCGGTCCCGATAAGGAGGATTTCACCATCGTCGGCATCCTGGGGAGAACAGGAGACCAGGACGACCAGTTCCACTTTCTGCCCCTCTCCGAGGCCCAGCGCCTCGACAGGAAGGAGGGTAAGATCACCACCATAGCCGTGAGGGTGGATGATCTGGGGAGGATCGCCGAGATCTCGAGAGAGATGGAGAAGATACCGGACGTGCAGGTGGTGACCATGACCCAGGTGATGGGGACCATAATGAACCTGGCGGCATCGGCCAGATCCCTCCTGCTCACCGTCATCGCCATCGCCATGATCATAAGTGCCTTCGGCATCCTCAATACCCTCCTCATGTCGGTTAATGAGAGGACCAGAGAGTTCGGGATGCTCAAGGCGATAGGAGCATCGGGCCTGGATGTCGGCAAGATGATCATGGCCGAGACCCTGATCATCACCGTCGCCGGCGGGGTGATCGGAGTCGTCGTCTCTATCGGCGGATCGAGCATCATCGAGGGATTCGTGAAGAGCATGCTCCCCTACTCCCCCAGCGGCTCTTTCATCCACATCAGCCCTGAGCTGGTGGGCTTCAGCCTCCTATTCTCAGTGGGGCTCGGAATTGTATGCGGGATATACCCGGCCTTCAAGTCCTCGCGGCTCACCCCCATGGAGGCGATAAGAGGTGGTCTAGAATGAACAAGATCCTGGAGGCCGAAGGCCTCACCAAGATCTACAGGCGCGGGCGGGAGGATATCCACGCCCTGAATGAGGTCGACTTCAGCGTGGATGAGGGCGAGTTCGTCTCCATCATCGGCCCCTCCGGCTCGGGCAAGACGGCGCTGTTGAACGTTCTCGGCTGCCTGGACACCCCCACAAAGGGAAGCGTGAGGCTGAACGGCACCGAGACCTCTCATCTCAAAGAGAGGGAGCTGGTGAGGCTGCGGCGTGAGAACATAGGCTTTGTCTTCCAGCAGTTCTACCTGATACCGACCCTCACCGCCAGGGAGAACGTCGAGCTCCCCCTCCTATTCAGCCACAAGAACGGGAACGAAAGTAGGATCGACGAGATCCTGGATATGGTGGGTCTCGAAGAGAGGGGCGATCATCTGCCGGGTCAGCTATCCGGCGGCGAGATGCAGCGCGTGGCCATCGGCCGGGCCCTCATAAACGACCCGAAGATGATCCTCGCCGACGAGCCGACGGGAAACCTCGACTCTTTGACCTCTCTGATGATCTTCAATCTCTTCAGGGATCTGAAAGAGAGAGGTCTTACGCTGGTGATAGTCACCCACAATATGGATCTGGCGAAGCAAGCGGAGAGGATGTACACTCTCCGGGACGGCCAGATGGTCAGCTGTGAAAAGCTGACCTCTCCCGGAAACGGGGTCGTGGAAGGGAGGAGATGAGTTCAATTGATCTTGTTGGCCGGGGCGGTTGGGAGAAGGTCCAACGCCTGCGTCCAAAATTTTTTAGAGTGCGTTCGATGATTTTGAGATATTTTTGCAGAGGTACGAGATTATGAGTTTTGAGATCAGAAAAATTTCGAACCCAATTTTGGCTTCGATGCTATTGGCGGTCGCCCTTGCCGGGACGAATGCCGCCGTGGGAGAGCCATATTGCTGCACCGTCGGAGATTACAGCGGATGGTCAGGGGCAGATTTTCTTAAAGATACGTCTCCTATAAATCCCGGCTCCGGCAGCATATCCACCCCAGCCTCGCAGGCGGCAGAGTCTGCTATTTCTGAAGAATCTATAGAGAGATCAACCCCTGCCCCGGAGGTGGTGCTGAATGTCTTCATCGATCCAGAGAGCCTGATACCGGGGGCGGTCCAGATCGACTACCGCGACCTCCTGGACGGGTCCGGGATGCCCAGGTCGATCTCTGAGCTCTCCGGGATACTGGGGAACGCCGGAATATCCCGAAACGACTCAGTGATCGTATATAGCGATGATCCCTTTGTCGCCACTTTCGTCTATCTGATCCTCGATTACCTCGGTCAGGAGAGGATCGAGCTTTTGGAGGATGCCACCGAGATCAAAGAGAGCGAGCCGACGGCCAAGTCCCCGACGGATTACACGCCCGCGCCAAAAACGGATCTGATCGTGAACTTTGAATCTCTTGATGGCGATGGGACCCAGGTGGTGGATGCGAAGTCATCGGAGGAGTATTCCGTCGAATCCATACCGGGATCCAGGAAGATCCCCTACGATGCGGTCCTGGATAATGGAAGGATCAAAGGCGGAGCCGAGCTGGAGGACCTATTCACCGGGATTGAGAGAGACGAGCCAGTGGCGGTATATTCAGATGACGCCTTTCACGCATCGGCGGTCTGGTATGCTCTGAAACGGGAGGGCTATGATCCCCGGATCTTCGCGGGGGACGACTGGTCCACAAATCTGGTAAATAATTAGGATCCGCATAGGATCCGCATAGGATCCGCATAGGATCCGCATAGGATCCGCATAGGATCCGCATAGGATCCGCATAGGATCCGCATAGGATCCGCATAGGATCCGCATAGGATCCGCATAGGATCCGCAAGAAGGGTATTCCCCTGCATAGGGCACGATTATCTCGACGGTTGCCCTTCAATCCACCTAATTTTTTCCGGCCCCTATTGCAGGAGCTGAATCAATATATCCCTGCAATTTTTTTCATTCTTACAGATGCGAACCTAGACTCTTGCCGATTGAGGGGTGGCTCCCGCCTCCGACCCGGCCCCTTCGTCAGAGAGATCCGAATAAAGCTGCGAGATCCCCTTGAGGGCCTTATATCCCCTGGCTGTGATCATGTAGCCCCCCCTCTCGTGCCTCTGGATGATCATCCGAGCCTCCGAGAGCTTCTGGAGGTGGAAGAGGAGGTTTCCGCCCCGCAGCCCCGTCAGCTTCGAGAGGGCCGAGAAGCTCTTCGTCTCCAGGGCGAGGGCCTTGATGATCTGGAGCCTCTGACCGTTTCCCAGGGGCTCAAGAAGCCCCCGGACCGCCCCCTCTTCGTCGAGACCCTCAATCGAGTCCTTCTCGATATCTGCGTCTCGATATACCCGCAGGGAGCGCATCAGATCAAGCTGCTTCTCCAGGAGCCTCCCGGCCTGCGAGAAGCATGTCGCGCACTCCTCCCTGGGGGCCTTCCTCCTCATATCCTCCATCTTCGACCTCGCCCCCCCTATCGCCTCCTCCGATATCCTCCCGGCCTTGAGGTGGTCGAGGTTCCCCTTGAGGAGGTCGGAGAAGAGGGCTTTGCAGGCGGCCTTCATCTGGCAGTCCCCGACCATATTCGCCTCCAGCCCCCCTTCGATCTCCTCGAGGGCGTAGCCGAGGATCGCCCTGCCGTAGTCGACCCTGCACCCCTCCAGGATCGAGGCGAGATGCTGCTGGTTTGACATCTCTACGAACCTCAAGAGCTCCTCATGGACGGCCTCGAGCTTCGACCTGATGGCGGCGATATCCCTCTCCAGATCCGATCCCATGAATAGATCCCTCACCTCCTGGAGTAAAAAGGTTTCCATCATGTATTTCGAAGTCAATAAGATGTATCGGAGTGACCCTTGTATATTTCTATAACGCGAAAGTATAAATTCATAACCCGGCATAGGATAGGACGGTGAAGAACCATGAGCATAAGAGATGAGATCCACGCCCAGATTGAGGGAGCCCTGAAGAACGCGAAGTTCCCCATAAAGACCCCCGAAGAGCTTCTGGCGGCGATGCCCGCGGGTGCGGCCACCAAGTGCAAGGCAGGAGATGTAGAGCTGACGGCCGGAGACGCCGGAAAGGTCCTGAAGGAGACGGACTTTCCATTCAAGAGCGCAAAAGAGGTCGCCGACGTCATCGTGGAGAGGGCGGGGCTCTGAACCCCCCGAAAATTTTTATTAATATTTAAAATATTTTTCATGGTGTCTTACATGTACGTGCTGGGTGTCAGTGGAAGCCCCACCAGAGACGCAAACACCGATAAACTGGTGAAGGCGGTCTTGGATGGGACGGGACTTGATAACGTCTTTGTAAAGCTTTCGGACCTGAATATCGGACCGTGCAGAGCCTGCATGGCCTGCGTCAAGACAAACAGGTGCGTATTGGAGGACGACTTCCAGGAGCTGGGCCCGCAGGTGATGGAGGCCGACGCCCTGGTGGTCGGCTCGCCCACCTACTTCGGCCTTCCCAGCGGCTTCACCAAGGCCTTCATGGAGAGGCTATACGCCTATCGGCACGTCGACCTTCTCACCAGAAATAAGGTCGCGGCCGCCGTCGCCGTCGGGTGCGCTGCCGAGAAGGACGTGGAGTCCTGGCTCGCCCGGGTGATGGCCTTCGGTGGGATGGATGTCGTGGGGAGCATGAGCGCCAAGGGAACCCCCTGCTGCTTCGTCTGTGGAGTGGGGGAGACCTGCAGCTACGCATCCTGGAACGCCTACTCCCCCGAGATAGCCGGAATGGACTTCGGGTGGAAGGAGAACTACCAAGGGTACCTGGAGATCCTCCCCGAGAACGTCCCTTACCAGAAGGGGTCGGCGAAGATCCTCAGGCCCTTCAGGAGCGTCGAGGATGAGCCCGAGGTTATGGAGAGGGCCCGAAGGCTGGGCGAGGCGATAAGGACGAGGTTGGATCGGGGTGAGGAGTAACCGTGTAGTGTGAACTGCCGTCCTGATCTCAACCGTTGGTCCTTTGAACTTCAGGTTTTAAGGTCGCTTAGTGGACGACCTGGCGTATCCTCGACCCTGTCATGGATCGATTGATACCCTGATCGGTGAAGATGCACTCAGACGGCCGAAGTATTCCACCAATTTTTCAGCTCATAGGCCTGGAGTGATCGCCTCCAACATTTTTAGTCCAGTGCCCGCTAGTAGCTTGACTGTGAGCTGATCTGTTGTGCACTTCTATCCTGAGTCTTACGGTCTCGGGAACCGTCTTTGGCTCTGCGATCCATCTATCCTCGATGACGCCGCTGGAGAGGAGGCTCCCCCTGGTGAAAGGTGTGGCGATGGCCACCACCTCCATGCCCGCCGCAAGACCGGCTTTGACGCCGTTTACCGAATCCTCGAGAACGAGGCATTCTTCCGGAGGAAGACCGAGCCTCTCGGCGGCGAGGAGGTATATCTGGGGGTCCGGCTTTCCCAGGGTCACATCCTCCGCCGTCAGGACTGCATCCAGATAATCCTCGATCCCCAGGGCCTCTATCACATGCTGGACGTCCTTTCTCTTGGAGAGGGTCGTTAGGGCGGTCTTGCACGAGAACTCTCTGGCCGTCCGCAAAACGGCCATTGCATAAGGCCACTGGTTATCCCTGATGACCTGGGGGTCGCCGATGATATCATAGTAGATCTCGTACCTAACCGCCGTCAGAGCGTCTTCGGGCTTGGAGACGCCGTACCTGGCCATGATCGGTCGAAGATCCTCCACGAGCCCCAGTTTGTTCATAACATACCTGGAGGTCGTCTCCCTGGAAGCGCCCACCACCTCCCGATACGCCTCGCCGGCCCTGTAATCCGGCTCCAGCAGTCCTCGTATGACTTGAACCGCCTTGGAGTATGCCAGGGCCTTCAACTTCTCCGTCTGGACCAAGACGCCGTCCAGATCAAAGATGATAGCCTGTATCATCGGTCTCTTCCTCCGATATGTGGCACCCTATGAAATTCAGAACTCCTAATTCATCTATCTGGAGGTCATACATGCTCGATCTCGGTGTGATTCGAGATCTCCGAGCTTGTGGTGCAGAGATCCTCCAAGGATAGGTGGCGAAGATCGTCGTTTCCCGTTAGCCTGGCAAAGGCCTTCAGCTCCTCGATGGATACCGCCAAAAAGTTTTCTAGCTTTTTTGCAGATATCTCGACCCTCAAACGGGCTCTCAGCTCCTCATCCTGGGTGGTGACCCCCACGGGGCATTTGCCAGTGTCACAGAGTCGATACTGTTGACAGGCCGTGGCCATCAAAGCCGCTGTTCCGATAGCCACCGCGTCGGCCCCCATCGCCAGGGCCTTTGCGAAGTCGGAGGATATCCTCATCCCCCCGGTGATGATCAGAGATATTTCCTTTGCGCCCTTTTTGTCCAGGAACTTTCTAGCTCTGTAGAGGGCAAAGATGGTGGGAATGGAGGTGGCATCTTTGACGAACTTGGGGGATGCAGCCGTCGCCCCAGGCCTACCATCTATGGTTATGAAGTCGGGCTGGGCGTAAACCGCCACCTCCAGATCCTTCTCGACGTTTCCTGCGGCGAACTTTATACCGATCGGTTTGCCGCCAGACCTCTCCCTCAGCCACGAAACCTTCTCCAATAGATCGTCTCTGTTTCTAATATCGTCAAAGCTCGCCGGGCTGACGATATCCTTTCCTTTCGGAAACCCCCTCATATCAGCTATCTCTTCGGTGACCTTCTCGGCGGGTAGATGGCCACCCATGCCGGGTTTGGCTGACTGGCCTATCTTTATCTCGATGGCGTCCGATCTCCTGAGATTCTCGTCAGATAAGCTGTACCTGTTGGGAACATACTCGAAGATGTACCTGTGGGCGTTTTCCATCTCTTCTCTCAGGATGCCACCCTCTCCAGAGCAGATGGCAGTCCCAACCGCCGCGCTGCCTTTGGCAAGGGCTATCTTGACGTCCCTAGACAACGCTCCGAAGGACATGTGAGTGACGTAGATGGGGGCCTCTATGATCATGGGATGCTCGGCCCCGGGACCTATCACAGTCCTCGTATTTACGGGAACATCCTCATTCAGGGGGATCTTGGCGAGCTGGGCCCCTTTAATGAGGATCTTATCCCAGGACAGGACATACCTTGTGGTCCTCATGGGCTCGATTATCGACTCGGCGGTGGCTGAGATCTTGTGGATATCTGCCATCTGCCGCTCAAGCTCGTCCGACTCCCTCTTCCATTCTCCGAGGTAGCTTTCAAGGTCGCCCTTTATGATGTGGGAGAAGGTAATCTTATGCTTCTCCCCGCATACCGGGCATTCGATCGTCTGTTCTTTGCTTACTATTTCGTCTTCTTTTATCGGCTTTAGATGGTTCTTGTCAGATCTGCAGATGGGACATTGCCACCCTTTGGGAAAATCTATTGGATCGGTTCCGGGATCTACGTCCGTTGCAGAGCTTCCTCTCTCGGAGTCGTATTCAAAAACCTGGCAGACGTCACAACGATATCGGGTCATGAAAACAGCCTTCCAAAAAAATATTATTAGGTCTGCTCCTTTTCAGATCCCCTCAAACAGTAGTACATCTTCGAAAGCCCCATCTTCTCGTAAACGGGACACCCACCACATATGCATCCCTTTTCCTCGGATATGCAACCACTCTTGCCTATCGTCACAAAACAGAACCCGCCCTCTTCGCCGCACTCCACAAAGCTGGGGCAGCTCTTGCAGGTGCACATATCCAGAACCATCTGTTTTCTCTTCTCCATCTCTGCCCTGTCCATCTCCATAATATCCAACCTCCACCTATCTTCAGAAACTTTACCGAATAAAGAATTATCCCTTGGTCGATCCCGCCGGCAGATCATCTCTTCTTGATCTTGTCTACGTACTTTTTAAGCTCTGCGACTCCTGTGAACATTCGGGTGCCCTCTTCCCTGGCGAAGACGGACTCCGCTGATCTAGACTTGGGCGGATCTTCTCTGAAGGCTTCAAAGGCCCTCTTTCCGTCGTAATCGACGAAGGCCATCCGTGCGGAGAAGTTGTCGGGCTTCACCATGATGGCATCCCCGGTGACGGTGGTAATGTGGTGTGGGTGATCTATGAGGGATTTTGCCAGTTCGTTTGAGCTCATAACACCTCTCTTCTTCAGCTCTTCTGAGAGCTGGTTGAAGTCCGCCAGCAGATAGAAGGCCCCCTCTGGCTTTGTGGCACGGATCCCGTCGATTTCGTTGAGGGACTGAGATATCTCCGTTCCCATGATCCTGTGGATCTCTCTTGTGATCCTGAAATACTCCTCGATCTCCTCATTAGGCTCGTAAACGGTGATGGCGGCATTCTGAGTTGGGGTGGAGACGTTGGTATAAACGGTGGCTGCAACCTTTGTGAAATCGTTTTTCAACTTATCTGAACAATCCTCGGGCAGAATGCAGCTTCCGAGGCGGTACCCTCCTGCAGATCTATCCTTGGACAACCCGTTTGTTACGAAGGATCCCTCCGGATAAATCCGTCCCATGCTTGTGAAATTCTCGAACCTGTAGGTGGTCAGGGCGTAAATCTCGTCCGATAGGATCAAGGTGTGACGATCTCTGCAGACCTGAGCGATCTTTTCCATTTCCCCGCGGGTGTATACGGCACCTGTGGGGTTGTGGGGGTTGTTCAGTATCAGTAGATGCTGCTCTTCAGGGAGTTTCGTGAGAAGATCCTCCAGGCTTTGAGGGTCGATCTTGTAACCATTCTCGGCCTTCATTTGGAGTATATGATACTCCTTTCCGTGGAGTTTCAGCTGAGGGGCGTAACCGATCCACGAGGGGGAGGGTATTATTACAGAGCCACCCAGTATGAAGAATAGGGTGAACATCAAGCCCTTTGTGCCGTGGCCAACCACTATCCTGGAGGGATCCACATCAAGGCCGAAGTGTCTCTTATTGAATCCAGAGATGGCCTTTCGGAGCTCCTCAATCCCTTCAGCAGCGGAATAGTGGCCCATATGGGCGCTCCCTCCCAAAGAACGCTCCAGAGGCGGGGGGACGTGAAAGGGGGATTGGCCAAATCCAAAACTATAAAACTCCATGTTGCACCCGATTTTGTCGCATCTTTTCCTCTGTTCAGCAACGAATAGCCCCACCCGAAGGTTTTCCGGCATGGATATATCGTCAACTCTCGGATCTACCATTATCTCACTCATCATCGATCCTCCCGGATTTCCAGCTGCAGAATTCTTTTGTTGTGATGTTATATATAATTATTTGCAATCCTTTTATAAAGAAGATTATTTGAAGGATGTTAAATGTATGTATTCTTCATTATTCTGTTTTGATGCGGAAAACATCAAAGGTTATATAATTCAAGAATCATGGTGCTTAATAGGTAAAATTTAAATATCATTAAATCATTAAAAACTAGATAGTTTTTGTTAAAAACCAAATAAGGTGTTAGCCGATGGATCAGATTCAAAGATATGAGCCCGAAGCTGCCGTATTTTCGATAGATGTGGTTTATTTTGCCGCCCATTGTCGCGATCCACGGAATCTAGGTCCATCCCACGTTCACGTTTGAAACGATGGAATATGTTCACCTAATGCTCAAAACCATCAAGTCAAACGATTTTCATCAATGGTGTCAAAGGATGTGATTCTATGGAAGAATTTGATGTGATTGTAATCGGCTCCGGCGGAGGGTTGCACGTCGCCTCCGCCGCCCTCAAGAAAGGGATGAAAGTTGCTCTGATGGAGCGCGGTCCCCTGGGCGGAACCTGTCTGAACAACGGCTGTATCCCTTCGAAGATGCTTATCCATCCCGCGGACGTGATACGAACCCTGGAAGAAGGGAGAAAGGTTGGGATCGAGGGCCACATAGACCGGATAGATTTCCAGAAGATTATGGAACGGATGCGCTCGGTGATAAGCCGATCTGTTTCGGGTATGGAGGAGTCGATCAGGTCGGAGGAGGGTCTGACCTGGTTTCGGGATACCGCCGAGTTTGTGGGAGAATACACCCTTAGATCTGGCGGCAGAACTCTGACGGCCCCGAAGATGGTTATAGCCTCGGGTGCCCGGCCCCTCATCCCCCCCATCCCGGGACTTGTGGATGCCGAGTTTATGGATAACGTCTCGGTCCTCGATCTCGAGAGGCTGCCTGAGAGCCTCGTCATCATGGGTGGGGGCTATATAGGCTGCGAGTATGCCCACTTCTTCTCCGCCATGGGGACTGAGGTCACCCTCGTTGGGAGAAATCCCAATCTCCTTCCCAATGAAGATCCGGAGATACGCGAGATCGTCGAGAGGTCCCTCTCGGAGAGGATGGGGGTATACACCGGCCACGAGATATTCAAGGTGGAAAGAGAAGGTGGGAAGAAGGTGGTCTTTGCCCGGAAGACGGCAGACGGCTCGATAGAGAAGATCGAGGCAGAGGAGATTATGGTGGCCGTCGGAAGGAGGTCCAACGCAGACCTCCTCAAGCCGGAGATGACGGGGGTCGAGACGGACAAACGGGGGTGGATCGTGGTAAATGAGCGCCTGGAAACGACAAAGCCGGGAATATGGGCACTGGGAGATGCCACGGGGAGGTTCATGTTCAGGCATACCGCCAACTACGAGGCGGAGGTGGTATCTCATAACATCTTCGAGGCCACCGGCGAGGATGATATGAAGGTGGCCGATTTCCACGCCGTCCCTCACGCCGTTTTCACTTATCCGCCCGTAGCCGCCGTGGGGTTGACCGAATCTGAGGCCAGAGAGTCGGGGTACGAGATCCTGGTGGGCAGGGCCAAGTACACCGATGTGGCCAAAGGCGTTGCCATGGCCGAAGAGGACGGATTTGTGAAGGCGGTAGTCGAAGAGGATAGTATGAAGATTCTGGGAATATCCGTAGTGGGCTCTGAGGCCCCGGAGCTGGTCCAGCAGGTGGTCTACCTTATGAACACCGAATACCAGGACTTTATGCCCCTCATCGAGTCCCAGGTGATCCATCCCACCATAAGCGAGGTGATCGCCCACGCCTTCGCAAACCTGGAACATCCCCACCATCACGCCGAAGAATGACGGGACTTTGGCCCAGGGCTTCGGTCTCAAATCGGGATATCGAGAGTTGGGATATCGGGACGGATATAGCCCCGGGCGCACCTTTATCATAGCCCCGGGCTCAATCCCTTTTTTCCTTCTGCCAGGGCCAGCGCTCCTCTATCTCCACCACCAAAGTCCAGCTCAACATGGTTCTGATGACCACCAGCAGCCCCAGGCTGGTGAGATTGACCAAGTTGAGCTCGACGGTCACCGTCTTGATTATATCGGCGGCTACGAGTATCTCCAGGCCCAGGAGGAGGGTCTTACCGATGCGAATCCTGAGGGGGCTGATTCCGTCTGATGAACCCCTCCATCCCATTTTCCCTATAAGGTATCCAAAGGTCGCAGCTGCAATGCCCACGATTATTACTGCCACACCGAAGACCTGCAAAAGGAGGCTTACCGCTTCGATCCAGTAGGGGAGGCTCGACAACAGATCGTCCATGACCATCATTTACCAAGCTATTGGATACTGGAGCCACTTTGCCAGGCTACCTCGGCCTTGACCGAATATTACTGCAGGAGAATTGAAGGGGGATCGGCTCATACCACCCCATCAGCCTTTCTTCATCTCATCCGGATGGTTCTCGTGGGCGTGCTTTTCCATCTCCTCTTTGGTGGCGAAGATCATGCCACAAAATTTGCACTTAAACTCCTCGGCTATAATATCACCCTCTAAATCCTTTTTCGCCTTTCATCGGTATTCAACCTTTCGTCCAATTTCCCAATCAAGATCGATATGGAACGGCTTCAAGCTTGATTCTTTTCTCTATAAACCTGCCGACAGCATCTACAAATTCGGCATGGCTCCATGTCAAGGGGGCTACAGATACCGACTCTCCCGTAAGGGGATGGACCTGCTCAGGCATGACCCCCGTCTCTAAAGAGCAATCAGCGGCCCATCTGATCAGCTCAGAGGCTCTCGCCAGGTCCTCCTCCCCCTCAGCCTTGGCGATGTACCATTTGGCCAGCCAGAGAGTGCAAATCGGCCAGGGATTTCCGACGCTATCGGGCAATTGTCTCCGGTATAGATCGTCCTGATATCTGGCAAGGCCTCCCTTCCCCTCCACCCAGAGGGTATCTTCCACCTCACTCATCGTTTTAACCACGAGAGGATCATCGGCCGACAGAACTCCGAATTCGAAGAGGGCGTAGACGCTGCTGTCCACCACCGGATCGAGCCTCTTTTTGCGGATGTCTGTACCCTCGTACTTCAGCCCCCGAACGATAGCTCCCCTATCCGGATCGTACAGCTCTCTTACCATCAGCTCCTTGATCTCGCCGTATCCGTCCTTGCACAGCTCGCAGACTGTGCTGTCTCCGAAGAGCTGAGCGAGACTTTCGGCAGCGTTCAGGCCCGCATATACAGCCGAGATGGTGAAGGTGAAGACGCCCCGCCTCTCCTCCCAGAGGTCGTAGCTCTCCATGGGGAGGCCGTTGGGATAGCGATAGTCATTCATGAACTCGGCCGCTTTCTTGACCAGAGGCTCGTACAGCTCCCTGACGAACTCCAGATCCCTCGTCGACCGGAAGTACTCCCATAGAGCATATATCACCAGAGCCGTCTCATCCTCCTGGATGGGGAGGGAGGGGGAGCCGTCGTCGACCCAAGGGTGCCAGCTGCTGCCCAGGGTCCCGTCGGGGTTGTACTTGTGAAGAAGGCACCCCATCCACCAGAGGACGTCCTTACAAAATCTGAAGAAGGGTTTGGCGAGGTCAGGAAATCCGGCCCTGATCATGGCCATGGAGACTAAAGCGCCGTCCCGTGCCCACATGTAGCTGTAGGTGTCCTTGTTGTAGGCGCTGTTATCCGAGTCGTTTGCAGCTATGATGGCGCCGCAGGAGTCGGTCTGGGTCTTGATCATCAATAGAGATCTCCTGTACAGGCGGATGATATCCTCGTCCAGCCCGGTCGTGTCTATGATTGCCCTCTCGACCCAGGCTCTCTGGCGAGCCTCTGCATCTTCCAGCAGGGACTCTGGGCCATCTTCCAGGATCATGTTACTAAGTCTATAAACTTCGTTGAAATTTTTCCCTGCCGTCATGTAATAATATACGGCCTCATTCCCCATTGCTGGGATCTTTAGAGTCAATCCCACGGTGGAGTCCACCGTTCCCTGAGTAACGGTATTTTTCGATAGTACCCCATCTTCGGCGTCCCGGAAGGTCCCCTCAAAGCCTTCGCCTTCGGAAAGCCCTATGGTGTAGTCGTCAAGATCGCTTTTTATGCGACCGCCATCTCCGGACTTCAGGGCTCCGATTAAAAAATACCTGGCCCTCTTGTAATGGATCACCACATTGTGGTCCATCTGATAGACCGCGGTATCACCTATACCGTCGCCGTAGAGGTGAAAGTCATTGTAAAAGAATATCCTAAACTCTCTATCACGATCTTCAAGGTTCCTTATGGTTATCTTCCTCAAGAATATATCCGCCTCAGATAAGACGGTCTCCTCCAGAGATAGCTCCACCATGAGGTCTACGTTGGTCGCCCGGTTCTCGGTGACGAGAACTTCATCTTTATACCCCAGCCTCCTCTCCCACCCCTGGTCGTTTATCCAGGAGAGGCGGCCGTCGACGTAAACCCCAACCTTCTGAGCATGGCCGAGGAGATGGTTCTCCTGGCCGACGTGGGGAAAATATATGTCTCTCACCTGAAGCCATTTGTCGATGTTCACCAGAAGAGACTGGTTTCCCAGGACTATATGTCGGGTCATGTGTATTCATCCTCTCGATGGGCCGTCGAAGTCGATTACCACCTTTATATTATCTTTCATGGAAGAGAATGCCTCTTTGAAATCTTCCAGGGGGTATCTGGCGGTGATGAGCTTTGAGAGGGATCCCGGCCACCTCTCTTCTATGGCCAATAGGTCGGAGATACCCCTCTCAAAATCCCGCCGGTGAGCGTTGACCGTCCCCACCACGGCCCTGTTCCCCAGGACCAGTCCCTGATTGAAACAGTCGCTGCATATCTCCATTCGCTTCTCTCCCCCGGTAATGGAGGCCAGAACCACCACCCCGTTGGTTCCAACGATCATTATGGAATGGAGGGCGACCTTAGAGCTGCCGGTCTCTTCGACGATCAGGTCGATCTGCTTTCCCACCACCTTCGGGATATCGTGGAGTTCTGTCCGTTTGGTGTTGAAGTGAAGGACTCCGAGCTCGGAGAAGATTTTGGCCTTATAGTCGTCGTCGGACCTGTCGACCGATAGAACCTCAAGACCCCTCAGCCTGAGGTGCATCGCCGTCAGAAGGCCCAGAGACCCGGTCCCCGTGACCATCGCCACCTTCGGGCGCCAGGTCAATCTCTCCTGGACTTTGAAGGCCATCCTGGCCGCCTTTTCGGCCACGCTCATCGGCTCCAGAAGAACGGCAAGCTCACCCAGCTCCTCCGGAACCTTTATCAAAAAATCCTCTTTTTCCAGGTAATACTCGGAGAGGAAGCCGTGGAGACCTTTTATGCCTCGTTCTCGGTAGTCGCCCAGAAGGCACATGTCGTACTCCCCGGCCTGGCAGTTGATGCAGCCGTCCGGCCTCCTGACAGTGGCCACCACCATCTCCCCGGGACTAAAGGATCTTACATCCTTTCCGACCTCCTCGACCCTGCCGAGGGACTCGTGGCCCGGGATCAAGATCTCTTCACCCGAAGGCGGGGTGCCGTAGACCCCGTCAAAGATCTCCTTATCGGTTCCGTCGAGGCCTACGGAATGGACCTTGACGAGGACCTCATCGTCGCCCGGCTCCGGCATGTCGACGTCGATCAGCCGAGCGCTATCCTTCTCTTTGGGACGAACCGCCGCAGCCTTCATGAAAGATCGCTCCATTATCTACCTCAGCCTTATCAATTCGTCTTCTGCAAATATGGGCCCCACATCAATCTTCAGGCACATACTTTCATAAAGCTCTGGGGGCACACCGATGTCTGCCAGGTAGAGCTCTCCCACAAATGCCCCGGCCTCTGGGTCAAATAGTCCCCTTTTGGGCATGGCCAGAGTCATCGTCACCGAGGCTCTGACTGTGGGATCGTAGACCGCACCCTCCGTCGATCCGATCCCCGAAGGGATATCGAGGGAACAGATGGGCTCATCTCTTCCGTTGGCCCACCGGATCAGGTCTGCAGCCTCATCCTTTGGGGCACCCTTCAGGCCGTAGCCGATAAGACCGTCGATGATCGCCGAGACCTCACCGATACGGCCAGCCGTCTCCGGCCTATGAAGGGGTACCTCCATCCGGCGGACGATATCAAGCTGCTTTCGAGAAACGGGCTTGAAATCCTCCTCGGGCCGGGAGATTATGAGATCGACGGAGGCACCCCAGTTGTGAAGATGGCGGGCGGAGACGATGGCACCTCCGCCGTTCCCTCCGGGCCCTGCCAGAACGGCCACCCTCCTCCCCCGGGGATCTCCCTTTAAGAACCGCTCTCTCAAAAGGCGGGCGAGGTTTCGGCCAGCATTTTCCATCATCTGGATCAGCTCGATCCCATACTCCTCTATCATGGACCGGTCCACCTCCCTCATATCCTCCTCGGTGAGGGTGGGCAGGCCTTCTTGACGGAAGGGTATCATGATCTTCTGTGAATCGTACTCTCTTGACTTTTTTGGCATCTAGTCTTTGATGATGCTCTCGGCCAGCTGGACGATGGAGGAGGCTACGATGCCGTACTCTTCCATCAGCTCCTGGGGACTCCCAGATCTTGGAATGCCACTTATGCAGAGCTTTCTTATGTGCTCCAGAGCCTCAGATATGTAGGAGGCGATCCCGTAGCAGTAATGGTCCTCCACTACCATCGCCCTCTCTTTGCATTCCTGGGCGTTTTTGACGAGCCCCGCCGAGTCGAAGGGCTTTATGGAGTAGAGATCGATCACCCTTATCGAAATCCCCTTCTCCCGCAGAATTTCATATGCTGTCAGCGCCTCGTTAAGGGTGATCCCCGCCGAGATGACTAGGGCATCATCGTTGTCGCTTCTCTTGAGAACCTTGAAACCGCCGAGGGGAAACTCCTCCTCCCCGCCGTATACCACTGGCGTCTCGCCTCTGGTGGTCCTGAGATAAGCGATCCCCTCAAACCTCATCATCTCCCTCATCAGCCCCTCGGTGGAGACGGCATCGCTGGGGTAGAGGACGATCGAGTCAGGCATGCTCAGGAACATGGGAAGGTCTTCAAGGCCCATCTGAGATGGGCCGTCCTGTCCGATGCTGACCCCCACGTGGGATCCTACGAACTTTATGTTGGATCTGGAGTACTGGGCCATGCGTATGAAGTCGTGGGCCCTGGTGAGGAAGGTGGCAAATGTGGAGATGACGGGAACAAAACCCATGGCAGAAAAGCCTATGGCCATGCCCACCATGTTCTGTTCGGCTATGAAGGCCTGAAAGCACCTATCAGGGAACTCTTTGCAGAAGGCCTCCGTCATGGTAGAGTTTCTGACGTCGGCATCGACGACCACCACCCTCTCGTCGACCTTTCCAATTTTGACCAGGGCGTTGCCGAAGGCCTTCCTGGTGGAGACCCGATCCCCCATCTCGTAATCATCGCCGATGAAATCGACAAACTCGAAGGGAGGCGGCCTTCTGTATCTCACCTTGGATGGAAGGCTTATCCCGACTTCCCCGATCTCGGCCAGGGCTCTTCCGAGCTGCTCTCGATTTAGGGCCTTGCCGTGCCAGCCCTCTTTGTCCTCCAGGAACGACACCCCTCTGCCCTTGAAGGTTCTGGCCACTATGGCAAAGGGCCCTCTGCTCTTTCTGGCATCCCTGAAGGCGGCCAAAAGCTCCTCAACCCGGTGACCATCGACTTGGGCCGCCTCCCATCCGAAGGCCTCTAACTTTCTGGCATAGGCCTCGGTGTCGTGGCCGTGCATGGTGGGGCCCGACTGGCCGAGTCGGTTCACGTCGATTATGGCGCAGAGGCCGCCGAGACCGTAGTAGGCGGCGGTGTTGGCCGTCTCCCAGACCGACCCCTCGGCCACCTCCCCGTCCCCCATGAGGACGTAAACTCGGCCGGAATCTCCCGCCAGCCTCTTGGCCAGAGCCATCCCCGCCCCCGCCGCCAGACCCTGCCCCAGGCTCCCGGTGGCCACCCTGATCAAGGGCATCCTGGGGGTGGGGTGCCCCTCCAGCCTGCTGGTGATCTCTCTCAAGGTCTCCAGCTCCTCCAGGGGCACAAAGCCGGCCTCGGCATAGGCAGACCATAGGATGGGTGCGGCGTGACCCTTGGAGAGTATGAACTCATCCTCCTCCCCCAGCTCATGGAAGAAGAGGGTGCTCATGATCTCCGCCGCTGACATGCAGGATGTGGGATGTCCAGAACCTGCGGCAGTGGTTGACCTCATCGAATCTATCCTTAGTTTCTCGGCCATAAGACCCAGTTCATCAACGGATGCCATATTATATCACCTATATATTATTATGACTTAGTAATTTAAATCTATCCCGTCCTTCAACCGCGATACAGACTTTCCTACATCCTCAGACTTAAGAAGGTAAGAGCCTGATACGAAGAGGTTGGCCCCCGCATCCTTTGCGAGCTTGATGGTGTTGTCGTCGATCCCGCCGTCTACCTCGATATCCAGATCGTTTCTGATCCTCCTCAGCTCGGCGACCTTCTGAAGGGGCTCGGAGAGGAAGGCTCCCCCGTAGGCTCCCGGCTCCACCGTCATTATCAGGACCTCGTCCACCCGGGGGATTAGGGGCATGATCACCTCGAGGGGGGTCTCGGGCCTGAGGGCAACCCCCACCCTCTTGCAGAGATCCCTCCCCAGATCCAGGATCCTCTCGGGCTCAGGAAAACGGCAGCATTCTGCGTGGACCAGGAGGGAGTCGAACTTATCGGCGTTCCTCTTGATCCAGGTGGCAGGATCTCTCACCATCAGCTGGGCCTCGTATCGGTTGCCAGTATCAGGAAGCTCGAAGTCGAACTCAAGGGAGGTGTTGGGAACGAAGTATCCGTCCATCACGTCAAGCTGCATCCAATCTAGGTGGTCTTTCAGCCGGTGGACTATCCCCTCCAGCTCCTGCTGCCTGTTGGCGATGACGGCTCCGAGGATGACGTCCTTCATAATAGCCCCTCCACCAGGACGGCCCTCACCGGAGAGCCGTCCCCATCTCTGATCTTCAGGGGGAGGCCTATGAAAAGATACCTTCCAGCCTCAACCCTGGAGAGGTCCAGCCCCTCAAAGATGGGTATCCCCTCCTCCAGGAGGATGCAGTGGGCAGCACAACGGCCTGAGTGATATCTTTGGATGCTGAGATAGTCGGTCCCCACCGCCTTCATCTTCTTTCTGACCAAAAGCCCTGCCCCCTCATCGGTCAGATAGATGAAATCCTCTCTGAAGTCGCCGTAACCTGTGGTGGAGTTTTTCGTCTTGAATAAGACTATCTCCCCTTTCTCTATCTTTTCTGCTGCGAGATCTTCCTCGCCTATGCCCTCTCCAAAGTCCAGGTACCCCAAATCCACCACTCTGCATTCGCCGATGCATCGGTCGAGGGGTATCGTCTCGACCCCCCCTCCGCTCCGGTCTACGTGGCGCCTGCCGTCCACGTGGGTGCCGGTATGGGCCCCGAGAGTGTATTCAGAGAGGTTCGACGAGCCTCCGGTGATTTTGTCCACCACCCTCCTTCTGAAATCGGCGTTTCCCGGATAGGTTATCATCCCCTCGTAGATCTCCAGGGATATGTCGTGGACCTTCAATCTAAAACCTCCTCTGCCAAAATCCACCTTCTTCCATAATTTTCCAGCATCTGGTCCGCCTCGGCCGGACCCATCGATCCGGCGGGATACCGGAGAACCTCTCCCCGGGACCTGATCTTGCCCATTATCCCGTCGACGAACCGCCAGCTTGCTTCGACCCCCTCCCATCTGGTAAAGAGTGTCTGATCCGCAGTTATCACCCCCTGTAGGAGAAGCTCATAGGCCTGGGGACTCTCCAGTCCAAACTCGCATCGGTGGCAGAAGTTGAGGGTGACAGGCTTCAGGGAGCTTCCCGGCCCGGGGACCTTGGTGTTGAACTTTATCGATATGCCCTCGTGAGGCTCGATTCTCAGGGTTACCACGTTCTCGGGCGGCTTTCTCCCTCCTCCGCCGTAAAGGTTCCAGGCTACCTCCTTCAGGACCAGGCTGACCTCGGAGCACTTCCTTGTGAGCCTCTTTCCCGTCCTCACATAGAAGGGAACGCCCCGGAACCTATCCGAATCCAGATGTATCTCCAAGGATGCATAAGTTTCGGTATTCGAGCCCTCGGGGACTCCAGGCTCCTCCAAATAGGCTCCGACCTTCTCGCCTTCCACCTCACCTCTCGCGTACTGGCCCACGACGATATCTTCCTCTCCGACATCCAGAAGGGAGCGGAGGACCTCGATCTTACCAAATCTTATATCGTCAGGCTCAAGAGACCTCGGGGGTTCCATAGCCACCAGGGCCAGAACCTGGAGGAGGTGGTTTTGGATCATGTCCCGGACGGTGCCCACCCCGTCAAAGTAGCCGGCACGGCTGCCGACCCCAATCGTCTCCGCCAGGGTTATCTGGACGTTGTCCACAAAACGGTGGTTCCAGATCTCTTCAAAGACGGCGTTGGCGAACCTGAAGGCCAGGATGCTCTGGACAAGGTCCTTTCCAAGATAGTGATCTACACGGTAGATATCCTCCTCTCCGAAGACGGCGGAGATCTTTTCGTTCAGGATCTTGGCGGAGTTTAAATCGTATCCGAAGGGCTTTTCCACCACTAGCCTCTTCCAGCCTTCCCCCTCCATAAGGCCCCCGGAGCCGATGGCATCAATCGCCTCGGCGAAGTACCTGGGGGAGAGGGAGAGATAAAAGATCTTGTTTCCTCGGCATCGGTGAGATGAGTCCACCTCCTTCAGAAATTCTGCGAGGTCCGGATCAGGTGCCTCCCTCAGATCCATCGAATAGTAGCAGATCAGATCCTCAAAGGCTTCCAGCCCCTCATCCCGGACAAGGATGTTTTTTAGATCGAGTGATCTCAAGAAATCCTCCCGGCTCCTCTCTGCTCGAGCAAGCCCCACTATGGGGGTATTCTCGTTAATCGTCCCCTTCAGGTAGAGGCTGTAGAGGGCGGGAATCAGCTTTCTTCGGGCCAGGTCCCCCGTCGCCCCGAAGAGGAGTAGCATAAAGCTCATTTCTTCTTTACGGGGTGCTCCCCGAACTCCTTTCTCAGAGCGGCCAGCATCCGATGGGCCATGGAGTCCTTGTCCCGCGACGCAAATCGAGAGTTTAAGGCGTAGGCGTTGGCGACGAAAGGCACCGAATGATCGAGCGCCTCTTTCACCGCCCAGCGCCCTTCACCGCTGTCGTCGACAAAGGGCTGAAGGGCCGCGAGCGCCGGGTCCTTCTCCAGGGCCTTCTCCGCCATCGCCATCAGAAATGAGGCGACTATGCTCCCGTGGTTCCAGACGTGGGCCACATCTCTCAAGTTCAGGCCTTTTAAGCTCCCGTTGGCCAGAAGATCGAAGCCCTCGGCAATGGCCTGCATCATCCCGTACTCCACGGCGTTGTGGATCATCTTCACGTAGTGGCCGCTTCCGGGAACGCCGGTATGAACGTACCCCTCTTCGACGGCCAGGGCCTTCAATACAGGCTCGGCGACGGCGATACCCTCTCTTCTCCCGCCCACCATAAAACAGGCTCCATGGCGGGCACCCCCTGTTCCACCGCTGGTGCCGCAGTCCAAAAAGTAGATTCCCGACCTCCTGAGGGTCTCCTCCCGGCGTATGGAGTCGAGGTAAAGAGAGTTTCCGCCGTCCATCACCACGTCTCCATCCTTCAGGTACGGGACCAGTTCCTCCAGTACCTGGTCGATGGTGGGCCCGGCGGGAAGAGATAGGTACACGACCCTCGGCGGGTGCAACCCCTTCACAAAAGACGGATAGTCACCCACCACTCTGACCCCCATCTCTTCCAGCTCAGGCTTTCTGCTCCGGGCCTTTCCCACGACGGAGAAGCCCTCGTCTACGGCGTGGAGGGCCAAGTTTCCCCCCATCCGCCCAAGGCCGATGAATCCGATCTCTTTCATTTATATAACTCCCTCGAGAACTCTTCTGGTCTCCACCTTATACTCTTCCACATTGGGCTGATCGAAGGGGTTGACATCCAGCAAGAACCCCAAGTACATCATCTCCATCATCTTGTACTGTAGGATTTGACCTATTGATCTCTCCGACATATCGGGAAGGGTGATCTCCGAGAACGGCCTTTTCCCCTTGACATAGGCAGCCTTCACCCCCTGGAGTATTGCATCCATGATCTCCTTCAGGGATAGACCCCGTATGCCCTCCACCAGGGATGAGTACGTCTCTGTCTCCGGAAGTCTCACCTCGGCCTTCGGTTCATCGACTCCCACAAAGGTGGTGTATTTGTCCTGGGGGCCGCCCAAATAGAGCTGGGCCATGGAATGAAGATCGGTAGAGCCTATAGCAACGGTGGGAGTGATCCCTTCGAAGACTGCCTCCCCATCCCTGCTGCATCTCTTCCCTATGCTCTCGCCCATGAGCTGACGGTACCATTTGCCCACAGACTCCAGATCTGGCGAGAAGAGAAAGAGGTTGTAGATGTTTCTTCCTCGCCGGCTGTGGAGGAACATGTGAGCGGCACTCAGGGCGGCAGGGTTGTCTACAACCTCACTTTGAAGGCATCGGTCTCTCATCACTCTCGCGCCTGAGAGGAGCCTAACGGTATCGATCCCCAAAAGCCCCAGGGGAAATAAGCCCACCGGAGAGAAGACCGAGTATCTTCCACCCACAAGTCTGGGCATTTCCAGGACTTCGTAACCCTCTCCTTTGGCGAACTTCCAGAACTTAGAGCCCGTATCGGTGGTGACGACTATGCAATCCTTGTGATCTTTTTTATACCTCTTCAACAATTCGACCAGTATCTGAAAGTTGGCCACCGTCTCTGTCGTTCCCCCAGACTTGCTGACGCCGTTTATGATTACGTTGCCCCCCCTCCTCAGCACCGGCTCCAACAAGGCCGTTATATCACGCAGTAGGCCGGAGTCAACGGTATCTGCATAAAGAACCTTGGTTTTTGCCGTCACCTGGTTGTAGAGTCTCCCCAAGACCGCCTCCTGGACGGCGACGGTTCCCAGGTTGCTTCCACCAAGGCCGACCACCACCAGGTACTCGGGGTCCAGCTCCCTCTTCTCCTCAACGACTCGCCTTACCTCCTGATGGTCATCGATAGGTAGATTGATAGATGCACGTTCGTCCTCGTATCCCAGCCTAGCGGCTCGGTTCATGGAATCTATCTCGTTTTGGAGTTGCTCTCCTAAGAGATCGATCTCCCCTCCCTCGATCAGACTGCCCTCAAATGAAATATTCATCTCTTCACTCACCCAATGCGGCATATTCGGGTATGGTATCCTCCAAAAAGCCCCTCATACCCTCCCGAGTTTTGGGATGGACCAGCATATCTCTCATGACGTACATGGGGATGGTGGCGATATCGGCTCCTGCCAGGGCCGCATCTCGTACCTGCCTTGATCCCCTGAGGCTTGCAGCCAAAACCTCTGCTTCGATCCCGTGGGAGTCGAAGATCTCGACGATCTGGGCCACCAGATCGATCCCCGATACCACGCCGTCATCATCGAAGCCCTCAAGCCCCTCCGTCGGGAAGTAATCGGCCTTCTCGAACTTCACCTCAGCCCTTTTCCGGATCAGGTCGTCTATCCGACCGGCGAAGGGACTGACGATCCTCGCCCCGGCCTTGGCGGCCATCAGGGCCTGCTCGGGGGTGAAGATGAGGGTGCAGTTGATGGGAATACCATCTCCGGCAAGCACGCGTATCGCGCTGATACCTTCAAACTCCCTTCCTCCTTCCCCCTCAAAGGATGGGTTCACCGGGATTTTGATGTAGACGTTCTCGGCCACAGGATTGAATTTTTTGTACAATTTCCTCCCTTGGGCAACCATCCCCTCAAAGGTATATTCTGTCACCTCCAGGCTCACAGGGGTGCCGCGGGCCGTGGTCAGGATCTTTTTGATGTACTCCTCCAGGTCGGAGCCACCCTCCGATGCCGCCGCCTTTATCAGGCTGGGGTTTGTCGTGACGCCGTCACAGACGCCGCACCGGTATGCCTCTTCGATCTCAGTGAGCTTTGCAGAATCTATGAATATTTTCATATTTGCTCCCACCTACTTCGAGTTGAGATCTTCACCAAATTAACTGCGATTTTTTAGTTGATATTCCACTATTTCTGACAGGTCCGAATCCCTCTGGCCGCTGCGTTGCACGCCCCATAGAGGCTGACGTCGTAATTTAAAATCACATAAATCGGTGTCTTCTCAAGAATCTGTCTCTGTCTGTTGGCCTTCAAAAACTCGGTCTGAAACTCCGGGCTTGTGAACATCTCCCTGTTCTTGGCTGCGATCCCACCGGCGATATAAAGGCCTCCTGTGCTCATGGAGTCGAGGACGAAGTTCTTCGCACACCGGCCATAGTATTTTGCAAATACTTTGAAGGTCTCTCTGCTCGTCTCGTCTTTCTCCTTATATTTAGAGATCAATGCAGCCTTTTCTTCGGCTCCCTCGATCTCGGAGGCGTACCGAGGATCTGAAGAGCCTTCGGTGGAGCGGTCCTTCAAATAACGGTATATCCTCTCGATGCCTCTTCCGGAGATCACCTCCTCGTAACTGACAGGGGTACCCCTGCCGGCTCTGATCTCTGCTGCGAGCTCAAGGTCAAATCTATCGTGGATAGTGAGATCCCCGTGGCCTCCTTCACTGGAGAGGGGTGAATAATTCTTGCCGTCGAATGCCAAAATCGCCTTGCCCAGGCCAGTTCCTGCGCCGATTATCGACCTAGTCTCCCCCCATCCGCCCGATCCGGCCTTGGCCAAGAGGAGGTCCTCTTCTGAGAGGGACTCTATACCATAGGCTATAATCTGGAAATCGTTTATTATATAAAAATCTTTTATTCCCGTCTCCCTCTCTATCTCCCAAGCATCCACCTCCCACGAGAGATTGGTGGGCTTGGATCTTCTGCAGCCGCTTACAGCTCCCGCCACCCCAGCACATCCCCTCTCTATTCCGATTCCGAATTTCTCATCGGCGTATTCGAGGGTCTCCTTGATCGCCGGGACGAGGGATCCGAGCTTTTGGCTCTCGAAATGGGTGGAGAAGAGGACGGCCGTCTTCTCGTCCCTCATCCCCGCCACCGCCAGGTTGGTATGGGTCCCCCCAATATCTCCCCCCAGGACGAAGAGATCGTACCCCTCTAATTTTGCTTCTTCCGCATAAGATCTAATTATCATGGTCTTTTTCTGCCTGTTAAATTGAACCTAATTTTTAAATTCTATCTTGAAAGATATTTTTGATAATTTTACCTATATTTAGGTTTACTCCAAGAATTAATTTTAATACATTTGGTAAATTTTAAGCATGTGTGGTGTGAGTAGTGTGATATACGGCGTGAGTTTTTGAGAGGAGCCAAAAAAATAAATAAAAACAATTTACTTTTTACTTTTTGTGCTCCTTTTTGTGCTTTTCGAACTCCTCTTTGGTCGAAAAAGTCTCGCCACACATCGGACACTTAAAACCTTTCTCTTCTTCAGCCAATTTAACACCTCCTATGCTTCCCTTTTGTTTACACTGCTTTCTACATAATTCTATTTAGGTTTTTCCCTTAGAAAAAACATAAGTTAAATTAAAAATTTGAATATAAAAATATCTCGAAAACTATATCTATGATGAATATTAGACATAAATGGAAAAGGTTTAGGTGGTATCATATGGAGACAATAAAGACGACGCTTAGGATATGCATCCTTTCTGTATTGCTTTTTAGCCTGAGCACAAGTAGCTTCGCGGCCGAGAATATGAATGACGTTATGGACGGATGCGTTCTGCCCACGCCGGACCGTTTTGACAAGTTCCTGGCATATATGGGGGCAGGAGTCTACGTGCCTGACGACCCCGATTACACCGCCCCGGATTATATGTACTTCCAGAAGGATATCATGGGACGCGACGAGGCCGGGATAGAAGCTGACAGGACCGCAGCAATGCAGTACTTCCTGGAGACCTTCGGATTGGACTTCTTCGGAGAGGAAGTTGTGGAGGATCCAACCTCTGTAGAGGCCATGAGCCCCCAGGGCGCGTGTCAGATGGCTGAGCTCTGCGATATTGAAGGCGTTGCCACCTTCAACGGCTTCATGCTCGATCCCAGACAGGAGTACAGAGCTTATGCGGTCTCTGAGATGACCGCTCCAGCCGAAGGCTGGGCTGTCCGAGATGGTGGATGGATGGTAATGACAATCGAGGAGACCACCCTTTATGGAACCTGGGGTGGCGAAGACGGTAAGGTCGTCCCGGCTGGATCTATGCTGGTCTTCGGCGATTACAACATCGATACCGGCGATCAGCCGATAATCATCCACTATCATTCGGGGTCTCCGATAATTCCGGGAGCGGAGGGCATAATGTTCCTCTGTGTACTAACCAACCCGGAGTTCGGTGAGGGGAGAGCCCAGGGGATCATGGTCCCTAAGACTCTCGAGGACGGCAGGGCTCAGACGAACATAAGGAACATCCTCACCTTCCCCAGCTACGGAATCCCCCCCGAAGCCTGACGGAAGACACCGATCAGCTCGATATTGAGGGCCTCCGAATTTCGGAGGCTTTCTCCTCGATTTTTGGCTCCATCGGCTATGGAGCTTCGACCCTGGCTATGGTCGGGAGGCGCCCTGAAGGCTTTTGAGGAAAGGCGCCGGGACCTCATCGATATGGAGAAGCAGTCCACCCGCCTTCAATTATGAGAGATCACCGAAGAACGCCAGACGCCCTTTGATCCCCGGTTTTTCAGATGGCGACCCCAGAGCTTGGACGGTTTCTATTATATAGACGACCCATATTAGATGAGCCCCTCAATTAACAATTGTGACCTCGGAGACGCCGATTTGGAGGATCGACCCGAATTGAATAAGATGCGCTGCTCGATATGCGAAGATGCCGCCGTGGCAAGATCCAGCAGGTCTCGGAAGCTTCTATGCAGCAGCCATTTCATGGAAGCCTTCGAGGACCAGGTGGCTGAGACCCTGAAAGCAGGCAGGATGATCGAGGATGGAGACAGGATAGCTGTGGCCCTGAGCGGAGGAAAGGACAGCACGGTCCTCCTCTACGTCCTGAAAAAGATCCTAGCCGGGGAGGCGGTCGAGCTCTTCGCCATCACCATCGATGAGGGGATAAAGGGCTACAGGGAGGATACCATAGGATATGCCCGGAGGATCTCCGAGGATCTATGCGTCGAGCTGAAGATGATATCCTTCAGAGACGAGTTCGGATCGGACCTCGACCGGATCGCGAAAGGCAGAGATCAGGCCCCCTGCACCTTCTGCGGAGTCCTGCGTAAGAGCGCCCTCAACCGGGCCGCAAGAGACCTGGGGGCGACAAAGCTCGCCACAGGCCATAACCTCGACGATGAGGCCCAGTCGGTGATGATGAACTACCTCAAGGGAGATATCGAACGGCTCTTCAGGCTTTCGCCGAGGAGGCCCCGGCCAGGCCTCGTCCCCAGGATCAAGCCCCTGCGCCATATCGCCGAAAAAGAGGTGGCCCTCTACGGGATCCTCGCTGGAGTCTATCCCGAGGCCCCGGAGTGCCCCTACGCCCATTCCTCCTTGCGCTTTGAGATTCGAAGGATGATGAACGGCCTTGAAAGGGACCATCCGGGGACGAAAGGCTCCGTCTTGAGGGGCTTTGAGAAGATATTGAGTTCCGCGGAAGATAGGCCTGCCGTAACACCCCTCTCGTGCTGCAGGATCTGCGGCGAACCCTCCGTCGGAGATCTCTGCAAGGCATGCCACCTCCTGGGAAGGTCGAGGTGATGTTCTTCCTCGCCCCCTTCCCAATATCTATATACGAGGGGTGCTCCAATTTATGTTAACAATTGTAAATCGATGGCCTGATCGCCCGACCGGAGAACGGAAGGTCATATTGATGGTCTGGGGATTCTTGAGGATTTAGCCGTGAGAGGCTATAGGATCTCGATGATTTGAGGTGTAGATGGACTCAAAGACCAAGGCGCTCCTGGTGAGCATCGGGAGCGCCGATATCGACGAAGAGCTTCTTAAGGCGGGTGCGGGAACGACGGTACCTGTCGCAGGCCCCGGGGCCGGGAAGGAGTCCTTCTTCTTCCGGTCTGGGGAGCACCGGGTGAGGCTATCCATAAGCAGGAGCTCTCCCCTGAAGGTCCTGGGCCGGAAAGGGGACGTGATCATCCTCCACGAAGGCGCCGAGATCGCCCGGGGGAGGCTTGAGCCCGCCCTCTGCCACTGCCCGCAGCAGGCGTACCTGACGGTCAGCCCAGCTTGCATCTTCGACTGCAAGTTCTGTCCCGTGCCGAAGCTCTCCGGGAAGGCGAAGGACCTGGACCGGATCCTGGAGCTGGTGGAGGAGGCCGACCGGACCGGCGAGATGCGGGCGATATCCCTCACCAGCGGCGTAGCCAGGTCGCCGGAGGAGGAGGTGGAGACCGTGGCGTCGGCGGTGAGAGCCCTCCGGGAGATCTATGATCTGCCCATCGGCGTCTCGGTATATCCGACATCCTCCAGCTCTGAGATCCTTTACGCGGCGGGGGCGGCGGAGGTGAAGTACAACGTCGAGACGATGGACCGGGAGATCTTCGAGAGGTGCTGTCCGGGCCTTTCCCTCCCCTTCATCCTCGAATCCCTGGAGAAGGCCGTCGAGGTCTTCGGCGAGAACAGGGTCACTACAAACTTCATCATCGGCCTGGGAGAGGGGGACGCCACCGTCGAAGCGGGGGCGAGGAGGCTTGTGGAGATGGGGGTGATACCGATACTGAGGCCGATCTCCCCTCACCCCCTACGGGCCGGCGAGGTTTATGTAAAAAGGCCCTCAGCAGATAGGCTCCTGACCCTCGCCCGGATGCTCCGAGATCTCCTGGACGAGCACGGCCTCAGGGCAGACCTCGCCGAGACGATGTGCCTTCCCTGCACGGGATGCGATATGACCCCCCACAGAGACGTCATGAGGCGTGATCCATGAGGGTGATCCTCCCCGATGGCGAGACGAGGGCGATGATTTCAGGGAGATCTTCGATAAGAGACCTCCTGGAAGAGCTTGGGATCAACCCCCTGGAGGTCCTAGTGGCCAGGAACGGCAGGATAGTCCCGGAGGAGGATCTGGCGGGGGAAGAGGATGAGATCCGGGTGATAAGGGTCGTTCACGGAGGATGATTCAGGAGAGGTAACTATGGTCCGACCCGCTACAGGTTTTGATCCTCCATAATGGCTGGCTAAACCATTCGACTCACAAGATCGTCGTCCTGAGTCGAAAATCCTCTGATCTGGCAGACGAATAAGGTTTATAAAGGTTATAGAGGCGGGGTGCAGGGGTAGAGAAAACCCCGGTCTTCGGGCCGGGGATGAATCGTACCCCTCCTTAAGCTATGAATCTTTAAATACCATAACAGCATAAGTGAGTATAATGCTTAAAGCCTTCAAATATAGGATCTATCCGACAAAAGCACAGCGATCTAAGATGGAACAGACCTTGGAGCTGTGTAGATGGACCTATAACGAGACTTTGGCATATCGAAAAAACTCTTTCGAACAAGAAGGCAAATCCATATCTAAGTATGAGACTCACAACTTGCTGCCAGAGTGGAAGAAAAACAAACCAGAGCTGAAGGAGGTATTCTCTCAGACCCTCCAGAACGTCCAAGAACGGGTAGATCTGGCCTTTAAAGCGTTCTTCCGAAGGGTCAAAGCAGGAGAGACCCCAGGGTATCCCAGGTTCAAGGGGAAAGGATGGTACGATTCGTTCACCTATCCACAGCTGGGATTCAAACTGTCTTCCGGGAAGCTCGACCTCTCCAAGATCGGAGATGTCAAGATCAAGCTCCACCGACCCATCGAAGGGAAGATCAAGAGGTTAACCGTTCGGAGATCTTCGACCGGAAAATGGTTTGCCTGCTTCTCAGTGGAGATCGACGATCCTCCGAAGCCTCCCTGGAAAGATGGGTTGATGGCGGGCATCGATGTGGGGCTGGAGAGTTTCGCTACGCTATCCAACGGAGAGAAGATCGATAACCCCCGGTTCTTTCGATCTGAGGAGAAGGCGTTGGCCAAAGCTCAAAGACGACTATCCAAATATGAGAAGGAAACTCCTGAGAGGAGGAAAGCTCTCAAAGTCGTCTCGCGGACCCATGAGCGGATAGCCAACCGCAGATACGATTTTGCTCATCAGGTCAGTCACAACCTGGTCGAAAGGTTCGGGCTGATTGCTTTCGAGGATCTGAGTATCACGAACATGCTTAAGAACCACTGCCTGGCTAAGAGCATATCAGACGCTGCCTGGAGGATGCTAGTGATAACCACATCGTACAAGGCTGAGAGCGCCGGTTCGATGGTGGTTCTAGTAGATCCTCGGAACACAAGTCAGCTATGTTCCAGGTGCGGTCTTAAAGTGCCGAAGTCGCTATCGGATCGGGTCCATGGATGTCCTCAATGCGGGCTGGTCATGGACCGTGACGAGAACGCGGCGATAAACATTCTGAGACTGGGGCTACAGTCTCTGCCAAAAGCTAGAAGCCCCGCCCTTCAGGGCGGGGAGTAGTCACATCCCATAAATTCACGATCGTTATCCAGAAGAGCTATAGACTGAAATTGATATTTGAGGAATATGAAGCTTCCATGCGAATCCGCCGTCTGGGAGACCCTCCCGAGCATAAGGGCTGCCGTCGCCAAAGAGCTGGTGGACCGGGGGCTATCTCAGAAGGAGGTCTCCCAGCTCTTGAAGATCAGCCCTCCCGCCGTCTCCCAGTACGTCTCCAAGAAGAGAGGGTACAGCATCGCCTTCAGCGAAGAGGTAAACCAGGCGATAACGAGGCTGGCCGACGATATGGTCGGAAGCGACGCCTTCGACCCCACCGACAAGATCTGCGAGATCTGCAGGATGCTGAGGGAGGGCGAAGAGGCCGAGGTCCGGGATGGATGTGAAGGCTGCCGGTGATACGAGCCGAGGGATATGAAAGGCGGAGAAGAATGAAAGGCGGAGAAGAACTGACGGTGAGGCTCGAAGAGAGGCCGGAGAAGCTGGAGAGGCTTAAGGAGATCCTCCGCGAGGATGAAAGGATACTGATCTCCTTCTCCGGCGGCCTGGACAGCTCCTTTCTAGCCTGGGTGGCCGCCGAGGTCCTCGGCGATGGGGCCTTATGCGTGACCCTGGACTTTGAGGCGATGCCGAAAAGCGAACTTCTGGAGGCGGAGAAGATAGCCCGATCCTTGGGCCTGCGCCACCGGATCGCGAGCTACCGGATCCTCGAGTCCGAGGATATCGCCAACAACCCCCCCGACAGGTGCGCCCTCTGCAAGAGGGGGATCGCCCAAGCCCTCAGGAAGATCGCGGAAGAGGAGGGGATCGGAAGGGTCGCCGACGGGGTGAACATCTCGGACTACGACGACTACCGCCCCGGGATCAGAGCCTCCGACGAGGAGGGGATCATCCACCCCCTCGCCGAGGCGGGCCTCTCCAAATCGGATATCAGGGACCTGGCGAAGGAGATGGACCTTCCCTTCTGGGATAAGCCCCCCATGGCCTGCCTCGCCTCCAGGATCCCCTACGGCGAGAGGATCACCCCCGACAAATTGAGGATGGTGGAGGAGGCCGAAGAGTTCCTCTTGGGCCTGGGACTTGGGACCGTCAGGGCGAGGGTCTCCGGGAGGACCGCCAGGATAGAGGTGGAAGAGGGAGATCTGGACAGGATCCTGGGGATGAGGGAAGAGGTCGCAAAAGAGCTAAAGAGAATCGGTTTCTCATACGTCTGCCTGGACCTGGAAGGTTACAGAACGGGAAGCACAAACGAGGTCCTATGAACCCCGAAGAGATAAGGCGGGACTTTCCCCTCCTGAAAGACGTCATCTACATGGACAGCGCCTCGACGAGCCTCACCCCCGAGCCGGTCCTCGCCTCGATCCTGGAATACTATCGAGGCTACAGGGCGAACGTCGGCCGCGGGGTCTACAGACTATCCCGCCTCGCGGACGATCTCTACAGAAACGCCCACCGGAATGTCGCCGACTTCATCGGCGCCGAAGAGGGGGTGGTCTTCACCAGAAACACCACCGAGGCGATAAACGCCGTCGCTGAAGGCTTAAAATGGCGGCGGGGGGACGTGGTGGTGACGACGGCAGCAGAGCACCACTCTAACCTCCTCCCCTGGATGAGGCTGAGGGATATGGGCGTCGGCCTGAAGATCGTGAAGCCGGACCCGGATGGGTCCTTCGACCCCGCCAGCTTCGAAGCCGCAATAGATGGCGATACGATGCTCGTCGCCATGACGATCGCATCCAACGTCCTGGGTACCGCCCTTCCGGCGAGGGAGGTCTCGGAGATCTGCCGGGAGAGGGGGGCCCCCCTCCTCCTCGATGGCGCCCAGTCCGTCCCCCACCTCCCGACGAACGTCGGCGACCTCGGCTGCGACTACCTCTGCTTCTCCGGCCACAAGATGCTCGGCCCCTCGGGGACGGGGGCCCTCTGGATGAGGGAGTATGACCTCCTCCCCCTCCTCGTCGGCGGGGGGGCCGTCGAGGAGGTCGACCTTGAGGGCTACACCCTGAAGGGGGGCTACGAAGGGTATGAGGCGGGATCTCCCGACGTGGCGGGGGGGATCGGCCTCGCGGCTGCCGTCGACTACCTCCGGCACGCCGGCATGGAGGAGATCGCCCTCCACGAGGGCCGGCTCACAAGACGGCTTCTTGCAGGGCTTCTCGATATCGAGGGGGTCGAGGTCTACGGTTCCGTCGATTCGAGAGAGAGGGTCGGGATCATTTCGTTCAACGTGGCGGGCGTGAGCCCCACCGAGGTCGCCCACCTCCTGGACGAGGGGTCGGATATTATGGTCAGGTCGGGGCACCACTGCTGCATGCCTCTCATGAGACACCTCGGCCTCCCGGCAGGGACCGTCCGGGCGTCGTTATACTTATACAACACCTCCGAAGAGGTAGAGGAGCTCCTCGCGGCCGTTGAAGAGATATCGAAGATGGCTTAGGTCAGAATGACGGTTCGATATGGCGGTTCCATAAGATGGTTCGATATGACGGTTCGATAACCTGTTGCACCAAGAACGTCTCGATATCTCGGGGTGGTCTCCATTGATGAAGGTATTTTCATGTCTCAAGCTGGACGGTGACGAGGCCGTAGAAGGCGTCCACCCGGTGGTAGAGGAGACGCCCCTCTCGATATTTATTAACGGGAGGCATTTCGCCACGGCCATGACGAGCCCCGCCATGCAGGAGGAGTTCGTTGCAGGCCACCTCTTCTCCGAAGGGATCGTAAAAGGGCTCGAAGAGATCGAATCCCTGAACGTAGAGGAGAACGTTGTAAAGGTGGTACTGACCAATCCGATAAGAGCGATCAGGTCAAAGAGGCCGATATTGAGCGGATGCGGTGGAACCTCTTCCTTCCTGGACGAGTCGAAGCTTGCGAAGGTGGTATCTGACCTGAGGATCGAGAGAGGGGACCTTCGGGCGGCCGTAAAGGAGATCTCCATGTCGCAGCTTCATAAGGCCACGGGAGGCGTCCACTCCGTGGGGCTCTTCGATAGACGGGGGGTCATCTGCAAAGTCGAAGACATAGGCAGGCACAGCGCCCTCGACAAGGTCTTAGGCCGCGGCCTCCTGGATGGGGTCAGGTTCGAGGAGACCTTCGTCGCCACCACCGGGAGGATATCCTCGGATATGGCCCTGAAGTGCTCCCGGGCCGGGGTTGGGATCATAGCTTCCAGGGGGGCGACCACGAGCCTCGCCATCGAGATCGCCGAAAGAACCGGCCTGTCCATAGTTGGCTTCGTTAGAGGGGAGAAGATGAACGTCTACACCGGCCGGGAGAGGATAAAGGGCTGATGAGCCGCAACCTCTCTAAAGGGATAGCATCCTCTCTATTGATCTTCTGGCCAGCCTCGCCGTCTCCTCGGCCACCACCACCCTCGGCTCCAGGGTCCTGAGGGCCCGGAGGACCTTCTCCGGGGTCGTCTTCTTCATGTTGGTGCAGATCGCCTCCGGGCTCAATGGGTAGAACCGCTTACCCGGATTCTCCTTCTCGAGCCTGTAGATCATCCCCACCTCAGTCCCAATGACGAACTCCTCCACCCCGCTGGCCTTCGCCCGCCTCCCCATCCCAGAGGTGCTGCAGACGGTGTCTGCAAGGTCGATGACACGGGGCCTGCACTCCGGATGGACCAGGACCTCCGCCCCGGGGTGCGCGAGCCTCGCCGCCTTCACCTCTTCAGGGGTGAACCGGTCGTGAACATAGCAGTAACCGTCCCATTTGATGATCTTCTTCTCCGTCCATCTGGAGATGTAGTCCGCGAGGTTTTGATCCGGGACGAAGATCACCTCCTCCTCCGCCAGGGAGGCGACCACCTCCACCCCGTTGGCTGAGGTACAGCAGATGTCAGACTCCGCCTTCGTCTCGGCGGTGGAATTGACGTAGCAGACGACGGCCGCCTCCGGATAAGCCGACTTAAGATCCCTCAGATCCTCGGCGGCGATCATGGAAGCCATGGGGCACCACGCCTCCAGCGCTGGGAGTATCACCCTCTTATCGGGGGAGAGTATAGCCGCCGTCTCCGCCATGAAGTCGACGCCGCAGAATATTATAACCCGGCTGTCCAGCCTTGCCGCAGCCCTGGAAAGCTCCAGCGAGTCTCCCACCAGGTCTGCCAGATCCTGGACCGGACCGGGCTGATAGTTATGAGCAAGGATGACAGCCCCCAGATCCTCTTTCAAACGGGATATCTCTTCCATCATGAGGTCGAAGAACGGTTACGACGGCTATATAACAATTGTTATCATTCAGATTCCGAGGGTCAGCCTGATGGTATTTCTCAAAGCAGGAGCGAGCCCCAGGGTCAGGAGGGCGAGGAGGGTCAGGTTCCGGAGGGGCGGATCGTCCCGGAGACCGCCCTCGATGAGGGCGAGGACGGGGATAAGGATCAAAAGCTTCAGGGGGTACATCACCAGGGCGGTCCCCGAAAGGTCGATCAAAAAGTTTGGTATAACGTGCTTCTCGTAGTAGCCGAACCAATCCACCCCTATGTAGGTGGATGTGGCATCCATCATGTGAGCCCATAGGATCAGCCTGTGGAGCCGATCCGATAGGAAACGGAGGTTCAGCCGATGCCCCACCGCCATCACCGCCAGGGCGGCGGCGGACCCGAGAGCGAATATCGCCGCCGGGGCCAGGAGGCTTTCAGTCCCCCGGGTGAAGAGGGCGATGAGGTTGGCTGCAGTCCAGACGAGGCCGACGGCGGCGTAGATTGCAAGATGCCCGGCACCAATCGCCCATCTGGACAATACGAGGCAGAAGAGGGCCGCCGCTGCCACCAGGAAGTATATGAAAGGGGTTATGAGGAGGTAGCTTGCAGGGGCGGCCACCATACCAGCGTCCTCGACGACCCTGAGGCTCGCCCCCGCCAGGATGTATGGGGCGGTGTATAATGCAAACCGCTCGTCCAAGACTATGTCAAGCCTCCGGAAGAGCCTGATGGCCAAGAAGATCATGCCTCCGAGGATGAGGGCCCAGGTGACGGTGTTCACCGGGTTGTAGCCGGAGTCGTAGACTATGGGGTCCACGTAGTATTCGTATATCCAGGGGTGCAAAGGCGCCGATCTCCTCTCCACGATCTCGTCGATCTCGAACTTGCCGGACTTGGAGGTACCATAGTATATTTAAGGATCATATTTAAGGATCGGATCATATTTAAGGATCGTTCCTGTGGGCTGATACGTATCGATAAGGCCGTTGCGACGAGATGTAGGACGGCCTTCGGCCCCATAGTCATCACTTCGAGGATGGTTTTTAATGGACCATGGAGCCTGCCGCCAGCACTTCTCCATATCAAGGGTCCCATGGGCGCGGAAGCTTTATATAGTGATGTGGGCGAAGAGAATCTGTCCGTTTTCTGATTTTAATCCGAGGTATTTAGATGGTCGAGGTCTTCAAAGGCACAACTACGGTGGGGATCGTTTGCAAAGATGGTGTGGTGCTCGCATCAGAGAGCCGGGCCACCATGGGCCACTTCATAGCCAGCACCACCGCCCAGAAGATATACCAGCTGGCCGAAAGGGTCGGCTTGACCACCGCAGGGGTGGTGGGAGACGCCCAGTCCATCGTCAGGATGATCCAGGTGGAGTCGAGGCTATACAACATGCAGAGGGGCGAGCCGATGACGGTCAAGGGGACCGCCACCCTTCTATCGAACGTCCTCGCTTCCAGGCGATACTTCCCCTTCATGGTACAGCTCCTCTTGGGCGGCGTGGACAAGAAGGGGCCAAAGCTCTTCTCCCTGGACGCCCTGGGCGGCCAGATCGAGGAGCATAAAGTCGTGGCCACTGGATCGGGCTCTCCCACCGCCTACGGCGTCCTGGAGGCGCTATACGATCCCAAGATGGACGTCGAAGAGGGGGCGAAACTGGGGATTCGGGCCATCCACAACGCCATAAAGAGGGATTCGGCTTCTGGCGACGTCATACAGGTTGTAAAGATCACCGGCGACGGGTATGAGGTCGCGGATGAATCCTCTGTGGAGAATATCCGCCGTGCCCTCTGATTAATAAATTTTTTTTGGGTGTATTTCATTGTCTGTTGAGGAAGTGCTCCTTGAGCTTAAGCGGAGAGTGCAGAGTAGACTGCCTCCGAACATAAACGTCACCGGCATCGAATTCGAGGGCCCTGAGCTGGTAATATACACCGACGACCCCCGAAGGCTGGCAGACGATGGTGAGATAGTCCGATCCCTCGCAAAAGATCTGAGAAAGAGGGTGGTAGTCAGGCCCGACCTCAAGGTCCTGGCCGACCCCGAGGGGGCGGTGAAGAAGATCCAGCAGGCGGTGCCCCCCGAAGCGGGGCTCACCGACTACTACTTCGACGGCCAGACCGGAGAGGTGGTGATCGAGGCCGAAAAGCCGGGGCTTGTCATAGGGCGCCATGGAGCCACCCTCCGGGAGATCACCAAGCTCATCGGCTGGACCCCGAAGGTGGTGAGGACCCCTCCTGTGAGGTCTTCCACCATCGCCAACACAAAAGATTACCTCCGGTCCGTCCAGTCAGAAAGGAAAGAGATCCTTAAGACGATCGGAAGGAAGATCCATAGAGACGTCGCCTCGAAAGACCAGTGGGTTAGGATATCGACCCTGGGAGGGTGCCGGGAGGTGGGGCGAAGCTGCATGCTCCTCTCGACCCCGGAGTCTAAGATCATCGTCGACTGCGGGGTGAACGTCGGCTCCGACGACAGCGCTACCCCTTACCTCTACATACCCGAGGTCTACCCCTTGAACCAGATCGACGCCGTCGTCCTCACCCACGCCCACCTCGACCACGCAGGGCTCGTTCCGATGCTCTACAAGTACGGTTACGAGGGGCCCATCTACTGCACCCAGCCGACGAGAGACCTCTTCGTCCTCCTCCAGCTCGACTACATCGATATAGCCGGAAGGGAGGGTAAGAGGATCCCCTACGAGTCGGCGATGATCAGGGAGGCTCTGAAGCACACCATCACCCTCAACTACGGCGACGTCACCGACATCGCCCCCGATACCAAGCTCACCATGCACAATGCAGGCCACATCCTCGGCTCTGCCATCTGCCACTTCCACGTCGGAGACGGCCTCTACAACGTCGCCTTTACAGGAGACTTCAAGTTCGAGAAGACGAGGCTCTTCGACCCGGCGGTCCACACCTTCCCGAGGCTTGAGACGCTGGTGATGGAGGCGACCTACGGCGGGTCGTCCAGCACCCAGCCCTCGAGGAGAGAGGCGGAGACGAGGCTTCTGAAGGTGGTGAGGGAGACGATAAAACGGGGCGGAAAGGTGATAATCCCGGCCTTTGCCGTCGGAAGAAGCCAGGAGGTGATGATCGCCCTGGAGGAGGCGATCAGGAAGAAGTCCCTCGACGAGATCAGCGTCTACCTCGACGGCATGATCTATGAGGCGACGGCCATCCACACGTCGTACCCCGAGTACCTGAATAACGAGCTGCGGGACCTGATCTTCCATAAGGGGATCAACCCCTTCCTCTCGGAATGCTTCGTCCAGGTGGAGAGCGCAAATCACAGGGCCAGCATCATGGAGGGCGACCCCTCCGTCATCCTGGCGACGAGCGGAATGATGAACGGCGGCCCGATCCTGGAGTATCTGAAGGGGCTGGGTCCCGGCGAGAAGAACACCCTCGTCATCGTAGGATACCAGGCCGAAGGAACTCTGGGGCGCCGGATCCAGAAGGGGTGGAGCGAGATCCCCCTATCCTCCGGCGGGAAGACCCAGACCGTCAAGGTCAACCTGGAGGTGGTCACCGTTGACGGGTTCTCCGGCCACTCCGACCGCAACCAGCTTATGGATTACGTCAGAAGGGTCTACCCAAAGCCTTCGAGGGTGATAACAAACCACGGCGACGAGAGCAACTGCCTCGACCTCGCCAGCTCCATCTACAAGAAGTACAGGATACCGACGATGGCGCCCATGAACCTGGAGACGACACGGCTGGTCTGATGCGGGCGGAAGGGGCGAAGCAGGACGGCCGCCCGGGAGGATATGGAAAAAACCTTGGGCGGCAACATGATACCCGTGGCCCCTTCTCCCTCGGCCTGGGATCCTCTGAGGGCCCCAGATTCCCTCCCCTCCGCTCCGGCGGCGGCGATGGATTCTTCAAAAGATTTATCAAATTTGAGCGCCAATTGGCCGATGAGGTTTAGTGCGATGGGAAAGAGAACTCGGATCATCAACGATCCCTCCGATCTTGTTCCTCTGCTCCTGGCTTTCGGTTCAGAAGTTCACAAAAGGGTCTTTGAAGAGCTCTGCTCTGATTGGCGTACAGAAAAGGATCTCGTCGGGCTCCTGGGCGACGAGAGAGGGGTTCAAAGGAGCCTGGTGCTTCTGAAGAAGAGCGGGCTGATCGAGACGAAGTGGAAGATGCCGAAGCCCGGCGAAAGTCCGGAGAAGGAGTATCACTCCAGCTATTCCAGGGTCCAGGCCAACTTCGTCTGCTCCCTGGAGGACCTGAGCGAGCTGATATACCTGACATCCATGTCGGATGATGAGATCCGAGAGGGGACCGAGAGGATCGAGGAGCTCGTCGCCAAGGGGAACACCTCCCTATCCAACCTCTCCCGAGAGCTCGATCTCAGCCAGGCCTTCATAAGGGGATCTGCCAAACGGGCGGAGAGGCTCGCCGTCAGGGGACAGAGGATCGAGCTCTCCAGAGAAGAGGGTTAGAAGATGGTCGACGTTTTACAGAGCAAGAGGGACAGCTCGAGGTTTCAGATCCTGGTAGAGATAGCCGCAAACCAGCCGAACGTCCGGCAGAAGGAGGTGGCCGAGAGGCTCGGGGTCACCCCCCAGGCGATCTCCGAGTACATCAAGGACCTGGTGGCCGACGGGCTTGTGATATCCGACGGGAGGATGAGGTACCGGATCACCAAGGAGGGGGTGGAGATGCTGCTGGAGTCCGCAGCCGAGCTGAAACGGTACGCACGGTTTGTGATGGAAGAGATCATAAGCCACGTATCGGTCTGGTCCGCCATCGCCGACGAGGATCTCGAAGAGGGGCAGACGGTATCTCTCGCGATGAGAGGAGGACTCCTCTACGCCGGCCGGAAGGAAGGGGACGGGGCGACGGCCGTCACCATCTCCGACGCCCTCGCCGGAGAGGACGTGGGGGTATCAAACCTCAAGGGGTTGATCAGCCTCAAGGAGGGGACGGTCACCGTCTGCAAGGTCCCCAGGGTCCAGATGGGAGGGTCGAGGAAGGTGGACCTTCAAGCCCTCAAGAAGATCGTCGGGGAGGGGAAGATGGTGGGGGCCCTGGGGATAGAGCCTCTCGTCGCCCTGAAGAAGGTCGGTCGGGAGCCGGACGTCTTCTTCGGGGCGAAGGAGTCGGCGGTGGAGTCCGCCTTCCACGGCGTCTCTTCGGTGATCGTCTGCGTCGACGAACAGGTCCCAAACCTCATGGGGAGGCTCGAGGCCGAGGGGCTGAAGTACGAGCTCGTCGACCTCACCGCCTCCTGACCTGGAGGAGATGCAGATCCAGGTCCTGGCGAGGGCGGAGAAGGGACGAGTTCTCATCCTCCCCCTCCGGGGGGCGGAGACGCTCTTTGAAGGGCATCTCCGGCTCAAGGATACCCCCAAGGGCCCTCGGCCCAGGAAGTTTCTGGTGAAGAAGGACGGCGACGAGAAGTACCTCCAGCCCGAAGACCTCATCAGGCTCCTCCGAAAGGCCGACGCCATATACGTCGCCAGGGGCGACCCCGCCATGGAAGAGGAGTTCGTCGAGTTCCTCGAAGGGTATCAGCTCTCTTTTAGGAAGGTCTCCATCTGCCAGCTCTGCCTCTCGGAGAAGAGGAAGTTCACACCCCTGGACAAGGGGGCGGTCAGATTCAAGGGGGGGCTGATCTGCGAGAGATGTGCCACAGAGGAGCTGAAACGAGAAGCGGATTTCAGGCATCTAGGGCGGGCGGCGAAGCTCCACCTGGCGAGGGTCCTCTTCAAGAGGAGAAACCTCGACGACGTCCTCTCCCTCCTGGCCCTCGATAGGATCGACTCGGCGCTGACGAAGTTCGACGAGATCCCGGCGGAGAAGGATGAGGACCCGATGCCGGTGGAGGCCCTCGACCTCCCAGCACAGTTCAAGAGCTTTCTATTGAATAGGACAAAGACCCTCCTCCCGGTCCAGGCGAAAGCGGTGGCGGGGGGCCTATTGGAAGGAAGAAACCTCCTGGTCATCTCGGCCACCGCCACCGGCAAAAGCCTGGTGGGGGAGATGGCGGGGATCAAAAACTTCCTCTCGGGAAAGGGCAAGCTCCTCTTCCTCGTCCCCCTCGTCGCCCTCGCCAACCAGAAGTACGACCAGCTCTCCCTCTATAGGGATCTGGGAGCGAAGGCCTCCATCAGGGTCGGCGTCTCCAGAATCAAGCTGGGGAAGGGTAAGAGCTTCCGCCAGGATCTCCACTCCGAGATCATCGTCGGAACCTACGAAGGGGTCGACCAGCTCCTCCGGACGGGGAGGGACCTCGGGAAGGTGGGGACTGTGGTGATCGACGAGGTCCACATGCTGGAGGAGAAGGAGAGGGGCCACAGGCTCTCGGGGCTCATCGCAAGGCTCCGGTTCTCATTTCCCACGGCCCAGTTCATCTACCTCTCTGCAACGGTGGGAAACCCAAAAACCCTATCTGAGCAGCTCGGCGCCGACCTCATCGACTACCATGTGAGGCCGGTTCCCATCGAGCGCCACCTCATCTTCGCCGAACCCCGGGATAAGAGGGGACTGCTCAGGCGGCTCGTCAAGGAGGCGGCCTCCAAGACCTCCTCCACCGGTTACAAGGGCCAGACGATCATCTTCACCAACTCGCGGAAGAACTGCAACAGCCTCTCCATGGCTATCCCCAACTCCGCCGCCTACCACGCCGGGATGCAGTACGACCAGAGGAGGAAGGTGGAGCTCCTCTTCGGAAGGGCTGATATCGATGCCGTGGTTACGACGGCGGCCCTCGCGGCGGGGGTCGACTTTCCCGCCTCCCAGGTGATCTTCGACTCCCTCGCCATGGGGATAGAGTGGCTTTCCGTCCACGAGTTCAACCAGATGCTGGGGAGGGCAGGAAGGCCCGGCTATCACGATCGCGGGATCGTCTACCTCCTCCCCGAGCCTGGCAAAAAGTACCAGGGAGGGAAGGGGGAGTCCGAGGACGAGGTGGCCCTCCGCCTCCTCCGGGGGAAGATGGAGGACGTCCTCCCCGAGTACGAAGAAGAAGAACAGCAAGAGGAGGTCCTGGCCAACGCCGTGGTGGCGAGATCGATGGACGAGCTCGCAAGGCTCCACCACCTGACGATAGGCCTCGACGATCTGAGATCGAACCTTGCGGCCCTCATCGATGCCGATCTCGTGAGAGGGATCGCCCCTACCCGGATCGGAAGGGCGGCGGCGGCCCACTTCCTCACCCCAGAAGAGGTCGTGGTGATCAGGAAAGGGCTCGCCGAAGATGGGGATCCTCTGGAGGTGGCCGTCGACCTGGAGATCTTCTCCGACCTCTACCTCAAGGCCGCAGACCGGATATCGATGAAGCTTAGGATGCAGGTCTCATCGAGGGCGTTCCACGGCTCTGTTATGGACCTGCTCAGCGGCGAAGATCTCACCAACCTCGACCCGAAGTTGAGAGAGGAGCTCTTGAACTTCGCCAAGGAGTTCACCCGGTGCGGCTGCAAAGACGCCCCCTACTGCGGCTGCCCCGAGAGGAAAGCCTCCCTCAAGATCCTGGAGCTGCGGGCCGGAGGGGCTAGCCCCGGCCGGATCATCCAGGAGTTCACCGAAAATTACGGGATATATGCCTATACGGGGGACCTGATAAACTACCTGGACGCCGTCGTCCGACGGCTGGAGGCGATCGAGGAGATGGCCCGGGTCCTGGGCAAAAAAGAGACGGCGAAGGAGGCGAAGAGGATCCGGGAGAGGATCGAGGGATGATCCACCATCCAAAACTTTCGGAGAAAAACCCGGATCGCTCCCCCAAGCTACATCGGCGGCCTCGCCGGCGGCCGAGGCGAAGAGAGCCCCGACCCATCCCCTCGGCGATGCCAAAACCCCATGGGGGGATCCAGGGCCGTACCGGGGCCGAGACATACGTCCATCCGGCATGAGCCGCCGATGGAGGGCTCCAGGATGACGGCGTAGCTCTCGGGGCGCGGCCGGTGTCCCCCGAAGAGGACGACGGACCCCACGGAGACGACGGAGCCGTTATGGGGTCGGGTCTCGACTCTGATCTTGCCCACCATCGCCATCCCCGCCCTGGACCTCCCCGGAATCGCGCCCCAGACGGGCTCCATCACCTCCCCCTCCAGGGTCGAGTTCAGATCCCCGATAATGATGCTGATATTTCTGATTAGGTATGTCGCCTCGCCGAGACGGATCTTCCCCCGGTAGCCATACCCCTCCCCGCTCCCCTCGATCTCGGACTTGATCTCTCCCAGGGTCCGGTTCTCTCCAAGAAGACGCCGAACCCTGGTGGGGTCGACGGCTCTGGCCCGCTCCACCTGGAGCCTCACCGGCAGGATCAAGCCGTCAGACCCCATCCCAAACCCCCTCTCGGAACGGACTATGGTTATCAGGATCGGCGGTCGGTCGGCGTTCTGGGGGACGTCGGCGACCTGATAGAGGAAGTGACCTGCCGTGCCATCTCCTCTGCCGATCCCCTCCTCAGAGGAGAGGTGCGCGCCCCCGACGCTCAACAAAAGGAGGGACGCCAGCCAAAGGATGATAATCCGGCTCATCCCACCTCCCTGAGCCTCTCGGAGAGCTCGATGACGTTCGTCCTCCCCCATTCCTTCTTGGTCACGATATTTCTCCTCTCAAGAGATACCACGATACCGGTGAGGGATGATTTGGGAATCCCCGTCTCTCGCCTTATCTCTGCCTGGGTCATCTTCCCTTCGTTCTTTATCAGCGCCTCCAGGACCCACCTCTCCCTCTCGGTGAGCGTCTCCATCACCGCCGTCATCTTCCCCGATATCGGGGTCTTGGACATCTCCGGACGGGGGGTGGAGTCGAGGTCGGGGAGGGGGACGAGGTCCACCATAAAGGCACCCTCACCCAACCCCTCTCGCCGATCGTCTTCTCGCCGATCCTCTAGGAGATCGCCCCCCGCCTCCGCCGCCCCGGAGCCCTGATATGGGCCCTGAGCCGATCCACCTGTCGGTGGCTGAGGCGATGCTTCAGACGGAGGACAAGGCGAGCTTCCTGCTGGGTCAAGGGGCGAGCTGCAGACGCCCCGCATCCTGAAGCTGACCGCCCCGAAGATGACGACCAGGGCTATGATGAGGACGACTACGGGTACGAGCTTCTCGGCAGATCCCCCGGGGAACGGTAGGGCGGCAGACGCCGCTTCCGCCCTCCCGCCGTTCAAAGGCTGGCGGTACCTGACGGCGGCAGATGGTTCCGTCACGTCGTAGCCGTGAAACTCCACAACGAAGGAGTCGCTGGAGGTGGAGACCAGATAATCGAGCCCTTCGGTGCCGCTGATCTCGCTGATCCGGACGCTCTCCGAGAGGTAAAATGTGACGTGATACTCGCCGTAGCTCCCCTCGGTGGGGAGTCTGATCTCCCAATCCTCCCCGTTCTTCGTGGTGAGGGCGTTGGTAACGGCGTAAAGCTGGAGGGCGTCTTCGTCGTACTGGTACTCCGAGCCGCTCAGAAAGGGAAGACCGTCGATACCCTCGGCGTACCCCGTCACCAGAGCCTTCCCCATTTCGTCGGCATATATGTCCAGGACGAGCCCCCTGGAACCCAGGCCCTCGTCCCCTGCGGCGGGGGTGAGGAGGACGGCCACGAGGAGGGCGAAGGCCCATAGGCCCTTTATGTCGATATCCTTCATCAAGATCCTTTGGATAGCTCTTTTGATGGGGGTTGGAGGTCGAATATATTTAAGATTTGGGCGCCTTCTCGCCTTCCGGGCCCGTCATACGCACAATTCATAAATGATTAAATCCGATGTAATAGTTCGATATGAGTGGCAACGGTTCACGTCAACGGATCGGATCGGCGACGTCGTTCGTCTCTCAAGCTCTGATCCTCATCCTGCTGTTGGTCCCAATCCAGGGGGTCGGCGACCTCGAAGCCGACGTCTACGGCGAGATCAGCTTCGTCGAGCCCCCGGAGCCGGCATCTCCCGAAGAGGTCGCCGTCGGCTCCGAAGAGGTAGTCGCCGCCTCTGAAGAGGTCGGGTCCCCGGAGACGGGGAGGAGCGGCGGCTCTGGGGTCGATGAGGAGTTCGAAGACGGGGAGGAAGACGGAGAGGCGACGATCGCCGAGGCGGTCGTCTACGTCTTCAACAGAGACGACGACACCCTGAGCGTATCCCTCTTCATAGACTCTCAGCTTATGGGGACGGAGGATATCTCAAAAGATAAGGAGAAGAAGTTCGGAGAATTCCCCCTGAAGACGGGCCCTCACACCTTCAAGATCACATGGTGGGATGACGACACCAAAAAGACCCACCAGGAGGAGATCGTCGCCCTGGTGGAAGGGGTGACGGCGGTCACCGTCTATACGACCCGGAATACCGCGCCGGAGAAGTTCGACGTCAATGTGATGTTGAGGAACGATAACAAAGAAGACCTGGAGGCTTACCTCTACATCAATGGCGAATACGAACGGCTGAAGACCGCCAAGAAGGAGAGCACCACCGACCTGGGCAAGTTCAGCATCGAAGAGGGGACCCACATCCTGGCGGTGAGGTGGCAGGACCCAGCGACGAAGATCGAGTACGAGAACAGGAAGACCGTCAGGGTTGAGGGAAAGACCGTCGTCACCTTCTACGCCCCAAAAGGTATGACCTTCGAGACGGAGGAGAGAGGGGAAACGAAGACCGTCGCCACCAGGACCGCCACCACCACCGCTGCCGCACCGACCGCCAGGGCGCCTTTGACCAACGAGGGAGGAGATGAAGATGCTTCTTCGCAGGCTGGGATGAAAGGCGCTGCGGGACCGTCGTCGAACCCCGAGGCGGCGAAGCCCGGAGCTGAGAAGAAGGCGGGATCTGACCCGGAAGAGAAGGGCGACTTTGAGGACGAACCGTCCCATGGCAGGAGGACGACCCTCTATTTATCGACGATAGGAGCGATCCTTGCCATATACGTCGCATTCTTCAGGCGTTGAGGCCATGATGAGGATCTTCACGATCCTCCTCCTCGCCTCGACGATGGGCTCTGCCGTCGAATGGGGTGACAGGGCCGAGGGGGAGCTCCGGTGGGGAGAGGCCCTCTCCATCGGCGGATACTCCCTCGTGGCGGCGGACTTCACCCCTGAGGAGGTGACGCCGAGGATGGTGATGCTGAAGCTATCGAGGCAAGGAGAGCTGATTGCAACGAGGGCCCTCGGATCTGGAGAGAGCTTCTCCGTGGATGACGAGGTGATGGTCGTCGCCCAGGAGGTCTGGATGAGAGACCGGCTCGTCGACGGCCTCGTGGAGCCCAGGGCGAGGGTCGCCCTCCTCGTCCGCGCCGTCCCGGAGCTTCGGGTCCTGGTGATATCACAAGAGGACTCTTTCGAGGTCGGAGAGCCGGTGAGGCTCCAAGTCGAGATAGAGAACGTCGGGGCGACAGAGGCGGAAGAGGTGGTGGTGGAGGTGACGACGGACCCTCCGATCTTCTCATCGATCCATAAGAGGTCGAGCCTCGCCCCCGGAGAGGCCTGGGACGGGGACCCAGAGACGGGGGAGGTCGACCCCATCAAGGTGAGGTTTGCGGCGCCCTCTACTTCCGGTCCCGAAGAGGTCTCCATTAAGGTTTCTGCCCGGTACCGCGACGGCGATGGGGGCGTTTACGAGTCCTGGGGCGGGACGAGCTTTCGCATCTTCGGCCCCCTGAAGCTCTACAAATACGCAGAGGAGGCGATGAAGCTCAAAGACAAGAGCATAGTCCGCCTCTCCGTCAGCAACCGGGGGGACCGGACGCTGGCGGTGGACCTATCCGACTCCGCCGGCGGGGACTTCCGAGCGGAGTCCGCCCTCAAGTGGAAGATATCGGTGCCGCCGGGGGAGATGGAGACGGCGAGCTACACCATCCGCGCCAAGAAGCCGGGGGAGGGGCAGGTCCTCCCACCTGCCGAGGCGACCTACTCCATCGACGGTGTTACCCACAGAGTCGCCTCCAGAAGCCCCGTCATCGACGTCATCGGCCCCCTGGTGGAGGTGGAGAAGAAGGCCTCCGCCTCCACGGTCCAGGAGGGAGGGGGGGTGACGGTGACCCTGGCGGCGACGAACGTCGGCAACCGGAGGACTATGGTCTCGTCGAAGGAGACGGTCCCCTCCTGGGGGAGGCTCGTCTCCGGGGAGACGGACCTCTCCAGCCTCCTGCTCCCGGGGGAGACCGCCACCCTGGTCTACACCATATCCTGCCCGGCGGCCGGAAGTTTCGAGATCCCGGCTGCCACCGTCTGTTACCGGGACGAGGACGGGACCGCCTGCACCGTCGAATCCTCGCGGCTCAGGATCACCGTCCAGGAGGTGGAGAAGGCCGACCCGAAGACGTCCCCCGATACGCCGGAGATGGCGCCTCTCCCGATAGACGGTTCGACCTCGGAGGTGGGGGATGGAGGCGGTGGCCAGGGGTTATACGACGGGGCCGACGGCGAAAGTCAAGACTCAAGGAGGAGGAAAGCTCCCGGAAGCGGGCCGATTTTGTGGGCCTTACCAGCTCTGATACTGATAATATTCGTCGCCTTCGATAGATACATTTAGAGAGAGCGATTAGAGAGAGCGATTAGAGAGAGCGATTAGAGAGAGCGATTAGAGAGAGCGATTAGAGAGAGCGATTAGAGAGAGCGATTAGAGAGAGCGATTAGAGAGAGCGATTAGAGAGAGCGATTAGAGAGAG